>JBKJPD010000348.1:0-22989 GCA_046595345.1 Pseudonocardia sp. | reverse complement strand
GCGCGGAGGCCGAGCAGACCCTCGCCGCGGCGCGGCACGAGGCCGAGCGCGCCGTCGTCGAGGGCCGTCGCCACTACACCGAGCTCGCCGACCGCGCCCAGGCCGAGGCCGACCGGCTGGCCCACGCAGGCCGGGCCGCCCACGACCGCTACGTCGCCGACGGGCAGGCCGAGCAGTCCCGGCTCGTCTCCCAGACCGAGGTCGTCTATGCCTCGAACGCCGAGGCGGCGCGCATCGTCGACGCCGCCGACGCCGAGGCCGACCGCCTGCGCCGCGAGTGCGACGGCTACGTCGACGCGAAGCTCGCCGAGTTCGAGGACACGCTCGGCAAGGCGCTGGCCACCGTGACCCGCGGTCGCAGCCAGCTCTGGCGCGGCAACCCGCCCAGCAGCAAGTCCGGGGCAACAGCCACGAACGGCCGGTCCGGTACGGGTATGGATCTGATCGACTGATCCGCCCTTCACCTCGGAGCTCCCGCCGGGCACCTCCGGTCAGCCGATCCGGCCACGTCCCGACGATGATCACCTTCTGATCACTGCGCCGCCGATCGCTGTACCCTGCCAGCGTGGTGCGGCGACAGATCGAACCCGATCCCCAGAAGTGGTGGGATCGGTACGGGCACCGGCTCGAACCCGGGGAAGCGGGGGGCCTCCAGGAATCGGAGGGCCCACGGGAAACAGTGGGGCCCCCGGAATCGGGCGGCCCACGGGAAACAGGTGGCGGAGTGACTGCGACGGGACCGACGTCCCCGGCCGATCCACAGGCCTGGGGGGAGGGCTCTCGGACGGCCGCGGAGATGACGGGGGATTCGATCCTGCGGCCCCGGGCCGAGGAGCCGAAGACCGGGTGGCGCAACACACTGCTGCGTCTGTCCGGCGGGCGGGTGAACCCCGGACCGAGCGTCGCCGACATCCTCCATCGTGAGGTCCTGCACCGTATCCGCCGTCCGCTGATGCAGTCGCACCGCATCGCGGTCACATCCATCAAGGGCGGGGTCGGCAAGACCACGGTGTCCACGCTGCTGGGCCTGGTGCTCGCGGAGAACCGCGGCGACCGGGTGATCGTGATGGACGCGAACCCCGACGCCGGCACGCTGGCCGACCGGCTCACCGGCGAGTCGTCGGTGACCGTCCGGGAGCTGCTGCGCGATCTCGACCGCATCCACTCCTGGACCGAGGTGTCGCGCTACACGAGCCTCGCCGGACGCCTGCAGGTGCTCGCGTCCGAACAGGACCCCGCGGCGGGCGAGGCGTTCAGCCGCGAGGAGTACGCGCACATCTGTGCTCTGCTGGACCGCTTTTTCAACATCATCATCACCGATTCGGGCACCGGGCTGGTGCACTCCGCGATGGTGGGCACGCTCGAGCTCGCCAACAGCGTGATCATCGTCGGGGCGCCCACCGTCGACGCGGCCGGTCGCGCCAGCAAGACGCTGGACTGGCTGCTCGCCCACGGCCACGGCGCGCTCGCCGCCGACGCCGTCGCCGTGCTCTCGTGCGACCGCACCAGCGCCGAAGTGGACCGGGGCCGGATCCGGGAGCATTTCGAGGCGCGCTGCCGCGCGGTCGTCGAGATCCCCCACGATCCGCATCTCGCCAGCGGCGGCCGGGTCGAGTTCGCCCGCCTGCGCCCCGCCACCCGCGAGGCCGCCTACCAGCTCGCCGCGCTGATGGCCGACCGCTTCGTGCACTGACCGCCGATCCGGCGCTCACGTGCGAGTGAGGTGGCCGCGTCGTCGATTACCGGGGCGATAGCCTCCGGCCGGGTATGTACATGCCCGGGGCGTAGAACCCGGGTGCGCAGGAACCAACGAGGAGGCGACGACCGACGTGAGCAGTGATCGTGACGGGGTGCCGGGGCGGATGAGCCCCCCATCCCCGTTGCCCACCGTGCGGCCGCCCGTGCAGCACCGGCCGGACGCGGCGAGCGCGGCGGAGCTCACCGAGGACTCGATAGTCCGTTTCCGCAGCGACCGCCCGCAGCACGGCTGGCGGGGCGCGGTGTTCCAGGCGTCCGGCGGGCTGGTGAATCCGGGCATCGGGCCGTTGGAGCGCGACCGCCAGGAGTTGTTGCGCCGGGTCCGTCGTCCGCTGCCGGGGTCGCACCAGATCGCCGTGAGCTCCCTCAAGGGTGGGGTCGGTAAGACCACCGTGGCGGCGTGCCTGGGTCTCGTGCTGGCGGAGAACCGCGGCGACCGGGTGATCGCGCTCGACGCGAACCCGGACGCCGGCACGCTCGCCGACCGGCTCACCAGCGAGACCTCGGTGACGGTGCGCGATCTTCTCGACAACATCGAGGCCACCCATTCGCTTACCGACGTCGCCCGCTACACCAGCCTCGCCGGGCGGCTACAGGTGCTCGCCTCCGAGCAGGACCCCGCGATGAGCGAGGCGTTCAGCCGCACCGAGTACGAGCGGGTCTGCAAGGTCCTCACCCGCTTCTACAACATCGTGATCACCGACTCGGGCACCGGTCTCGTGCACTCCGCGATGGAGGGCACGCTCGCGCTGGCCGACAGCATGGTGATCGTCGGGTCCCCCACTGTCGACGGCGCGAGCCGGGCAAGCAAGACCCTCGACTGGCTGCTCGCGCACGGGTACGCGTCCCAGGTCGCCGGGGCGATCGTCGTACTCAGCTGTGACCGGATGAGCAAGGAGGTCGACCGCGGGCGGGTGCGCAGCCACTTCGAGGCCCGTTGCCGTGGCGTCGTCGAGGTTCCGCTCGACCCCCACCTGGCCACCGGCGGCCGGATCGAGCTCTCCCGCCTGCGCACGGCCACCCATGACGCGTTCCTCACCCTCGGGGCGATGCTCGCCGACACCTTCGGGGCGGTTGTCCGGGTGCCCGAGGTCCCGCCGGAACAGGTGCCCAGCCTGAGCTGACCGCAGGCCCGCCTGTCGGCCGAGGCGCTCGTCGGGCACCGGTTCCCGGTCGTCGCCCGGCGCCGGGATGCGGTTGGAGCGACGTGGCCCGCAACGGTACGGATGCCGCGGCGACAGGTCGTGGTGGCGCGGGCCTACTGTGGTGGACGTGAGCAAGCGCCACCACGACTCCGGCCGCGTCGACACCTCCAGCCCCTGGGTCCTCGACATCAGAGAGCTCGGCAGGAGCCCGGGCAGCATGCGTGCGTGTCAGCGCACGATCCCGGCTCCCGGCGAGCCGTCCCGGCTCGGGCTGGACACGATCGCGGTGCCCGCGGGCGGGGACGTCGAGCTCGACGTTCGGCTCGAGGCGGTGACCGAGGGCGTCTACGTCTCCGGCACGGTCCGCGCGGGGCTGGTGGGCGAGTGTGCCCGCTGCCTCGACGAGCTCACCGACGAGATCGAGATCGAGATCGCCGAGCTGTTCGCCTACCCCGACAGCACCACCGACGAGACCACCGAGGATGACGAGCTGCCGCGGGTGCTCGACGATCACGTCGACATCGAGCAGACCGTGCGGGACGCCGTCGTGCTGGCGCTCCCGCTTGCGCCGCTGTGCCGCCGTGACTGCCCCGGTCTGTGCATCGAGTGCGGCGAGAAGTGGGCCGACCTCGCGCCCGACCACGGGCATGAGACACTTGATCCTCGATGGGCCGCTCTGCGTGAGCGCCTCTCATAGTTGGTCGCTGTTACAGGCCCGGCTGTCACAGGCTTTCGGGCCGACCGACTGAGCACCCCCAGTCGGAATCCGCATATTGCTAGGAGATTCATCGTGGCTGTTCCGAAGCGCCGGATGTCGCGTTCGAACACGCGCTCACGTCGGTCGCAGTGGAAGGCCACTGCTC
Organism: Pseudonocardia sp.; assembly: GCA_046595345.1. Taxonomy (GTDB): domain Bacteria; phylum Actinomycetota; class Actinomycetes; order Mycobacteriales; family Pseudonocardiaceae; genus Pseudonocardia. The sequence continues at coordinate 19,223 of JBKJPD010000348.1, read as the reverse complement.
CCACGCTGGCGGCCTGCTCGAACCGTGCCTGCCGCGCCGTCAAACCCCCGCACATGGCGTGCCCCACCTGTGGCATGTACGACGGCCGCCAGGTCACCAGCCCGGCCTGATCGCCGCGGGTTCGGGAACGCAGTGGGAGATCGTGGTCCGACGGGGCCCGTGGACGACCGCGGGCCCCTGCTCGTGTCCCTCGGCGTCGAGATCGAGGACGGGCTGCTCGTTCTGGCATTGACCCACCGGTCCTACGCCTATGAGAACGGTGGCCTGCCCACCAACGAGCGGCTGGAGTTCCTCGGCGACTCGGTGCTGTCCATCGTCGTCACCGAACGTCTCTACCTCGAGCATCCGAGCCTGCCCGAAGGGCAGTTGGCCAAGCTGCGCGCGAGCGTCGTCAACATGCACGCGCTCGCGAGCGTGGCCGCCACCCTGGGCGTCGACGGTCTCGGTGCTCACCTCTACCTGGGGCGCGGTGAGGAGATGACCGGTGGTCGTACCAAGGCCAGCATCCTCGCCGACACCACCGAGGCCCTCATCGGCGCCGCCTATCTGGAGCACGGCCTTGAGGCCGCGCGCGGACTCGTGAACCGGTTGTTCGACGGGCTGCTCATCGGCGCTCCACTGCTCGGCGCCGGTCTGGACTGGAAGACGAGCCTGCAGGAGCTCACGGCCGCGGCCGTTCTCGGCGTGCCGGAGTACCGCATCACCGAGGACGGCCCGGATCACCTGAAGGTCTTCACCGCCACCGCCATCGTCAGCGGGCGGGAGCTGGGCACCGGTCGGGGGAATACGAAGAAGGAAGCCGAGCAGAAGGCAGCCGAGCTCGCGTGGAACACCCTCACCGACGAGGCCGCCACCGGCGCCCCCGCGGCCTCCTGAACACGATCTGCTCCGGACAGCCGTGCCCGAGCTCCCCGAGGTCGAGGTCGTCCGCCGTGGCCTCGCCGATCACATGCTCGACCGGACGATCACATCCGTCGAGGTCGGGCACCCGCGGTCGGTCCGCCGCCACGCCGCGGGCGGCGATGACTTCGCCGCCGGCCTGACCGGACGCACCATCACCGGGGTACACCGTCGCGGTAAGTACCTGTGGCTCGATCTCGACGGGGGCTCAGCGGGCGAGGATTCCGTGCTCGCCCACCTCGGGATGAGCGGCCAGATGCTCGTCGCCGACGCGGACCGCCCCGACGAGAAGCACCTGCGCGTCCGGTTCCGTTTCGCCGACGACGGCCCCGAGTTGCGGTTCGTCGATCAGCGCACGTTCGGCGGTCTTTCGGTACACCCACTGGTGCCCGCGGCCGGGGGTGGATTGCTGCCCGAGCCCGTCGCCCACATCGCCCGCGACCCGATGGACCCCGCGTTCGACCTCGATGCCGCGGTGGCCGCCATCCGGCGCCGCCGCACCGGACTCAAGCGGGCCCTGCTCGATCAGACCGTGGTGTCGGGCATCGGCAACATCTACGCCGACGAGGCCCTGTGGCGCGCCCGCCTGCATGGGGAGCGGCCCACCGACAAGATCACCCGGGCGCAGGGGCGCGCCGTGATCGAGCAGGCGTCGGAGGTGATGGTCGCGGCGCTGGCCGCGGGCGGCACATCCTTCGATGCTCTGTATGTCAACGTCAACGGCGCGTCGGGCTACTTCGACCGGTCCCTGGACGCCTACGGCCAGGCCGACCGCCCCTGCCGCCGCTGCGGCACCCCCATCCGCCGCGACGCCTTCATGAACCGCAGCAGCTACTCGTGCCCGAGATGCCAACCCCGCCCGCGGCGACCCCGGTGATTCCGCGGGTCGGTACGGGCCGGCGTGCGGGTCCGTAACAGACGGCCGTTGGCGCCTTTGCCGGCGCCCGATGCCGTCGAGATGACCCAGACCGTCGGGATCTTGCTGATCCTCGCCGCGTTCGCCAACGGCTGCGCCGCGCTCACCGGCGTGGAGGCGATCGCCAACGCGACGCCGTCGTTCCGCTCGCCGCGTCGGGCTCGCGCCCGGCGGGCAGAAGCCGGGCTCGGCCTGGTGCTGGGGACCCTGCTCATCGGGCTCGCGCTGTTGATCCAGACCTTCGACGTCGGTCCGGTGCGGGGCCGCACCCTGCTGTCGCTGCTGGCCGAGGGATCGGTGGGCACCGGTCTCCTCTTCTTCGTCGTCCAGTTCGCAACGGTCGTGCTGCTGGCGCTCGCCGCGAACACCTCCTTCGGCGGCCTGCCGGTGCTCGCCGCCCGGCTGGCCGCGGACGCTGCGCTGCCGCACGTGTTCGGGCTGCGCGGGGACCGCCAGGTCTACCGGTCCTCGATCCTGCTGCTGTCGGTGCTCTCGGGGGTGCTGCTGCTCTTCTCCGGCGGGCGGGTCGCGGTGCTCGTGCCGCTGTTCGCGATCGGGGTGTTCGTCGGGTTCGCGCTCTGCCAGGCAGGGATGCTGCGGCACTGGTTCGTGGTGCGGGGCCCGCGTTGGCAGTACCGCGCAGCGCTGAACCTGCTCGGAACGGTTCTCACCTCGGCCGCCGCGCTCGTCGTGACCGCGGAGAAGTTCACCGCGGGCGCGTGGCTGATCGTGCTGGTGATCCCGCTGCTGGTGCTGATGTTCACCGGTATCCGGAGGGCCTACACCCGGATCGGGCAGGTCCTGGAGATCGATGCCTGTCCGCCCCGGCCGCGGACCGAGGCCTCGGTCGTGGTGGTGCCGGTGGTCGGGATCAGCCGGCTGACCGAGGAGAGCCTGTCGGCGGCGCTGTCGATGGGCGACCGCGTGGTGGCCGTGTACGTGGTGCTCGGCGAGGAGGCCGACGACCGCGTCGCCGCGGCGGACCTGCGGCGGCGGTGGCAGGAGTGGCGCCCGGACGTCCGGCTGGTGCTGCTGTGCGCCGTCGACGAGCACGACCGTCCCAGCCGGGTGCTCGGCCCGGCCATCACCCGGTACCTCGGCGGGTTGGCCGAATCAGGCAGGGAACGTGTGCTGCTACTCATCGGCGAGGTCGCACCCGACCACTGGTGGGAGCAGGTGCTGTTCAACAAGCGGGGCGCCGCAGTGGCCCGCTACACGGGGCGGCACAGCACCGCAGTGGTGTGCAGGCTGCGGTTCCGGCTGTTGCCGAGGTCGGCCGGTGGCATCGGGTCGCCGCGGCGCACCCGGGGTCTGGTGCTGCCCCGTTCGGGCGGGTGAGGGATCAGATCCAGCCGCGGCGCTTGAAGATCGCGTAGAGGCTGCCGCCGAGCAGCAGCATCAGGGCCACCGCGAACGGATACCCGAATGTCCATTTCAGCTCGGGCATGACCTCGAAGTTCATCCCGTAGATCGACGCGACGAGCGTGGGTGCGAACAGGATCGCCGCCCAGGAGGAGATCCGCTTGACCTGCTCGTTCTGGTCGTAGCCCGCCCTGGTCATCCGCGCCATCTCCTCGTTCTGGCGCTGCCCGACGAGCGCGGCGTTGACGGTGAGGATATTGGTGAGTAGCGCTCGGAAACCATCGATGCGCTCGAGTGCACGGGTGGCGTGGTCGGCCACGTCGCGCAGGGCTCGGCGCAGCTCGAGGTCCGATTCGCCTGCGCGCTCCTTCAACCGCTCCCGCAGGACGACGAACAGCTCCCGCAGCGGTTCGACCGCGCGCTGGAACTCGATCACTTCGCGGGTGAGCGTGTAGATCCGCTTCGACGCGGTCGGGTCGCCGTCGAACACCTGCACCTCGATCTCGTCGATGTCGTTCTGCAGGCCGTCCAGGACTGGCCCGTAGTCGTCGACGACCTTGTCGAGCACGGCGTACAGCACCGCGAACGGCCCGTTCTCGAGCAGCCTCGGGTCGTTCTCCAGGCGGTGGCGGACCACCCCGAGATCAGGTTCCTCGGCGTGCCGCACGGTGATCACGAAGTCGGGTCCGAGGAACAGGTGCACCTCGCCGATCTCGACCACCTCGACGGGGTCGACATAGCGGGCCGGGCGCAGCACCACGAACAGCAGGTCGCCGTAGCGTTCCAGCTTGGGCCGCTGGTGTGCGCTGATGGTGTCCTCGACGGCCAGGCTGTGCAGATCGAATTCTTTGGCGACGGCCTGGATCTCCTGCGCGGTGGGGCGCAGCAGGCCGATCCAGCAGAAGCTGTGGCCCTCGGCGGGGCAGGCCTTGAGCTCCTCGAACGTGTGGTCGAGCGAATGCGGGATGACCGCCCGGCGCCCGTCGACGTAGATGGCGTTGTCGACGACCGACATCGGTACTCCTGCCGTACTCGGGCTACTGGGCTACTGGGCTACCGTCCCGGCGCTGGACAGCGGACCCGGGAACCTGAGGTGAGGGTAGCTGCGCAGCCGGGTCGAGGTCCGGCCCCGGGTGGCCATCGCCCGCACCGCCTGTGCGGCGACGGCGGCACAGGCGACAATCCCGAACGCGACGATGTCGACCGGACCGCCTTCGAGCGTGCCGAGCCGATGGACCACGAAACCGTCGAAGCACGCCCAGCACTGCGCCGCGGCGACGAGGGCCCCGAGCGGGGTCGTCAGCGCCGCGAGCCACACCGCCGTCGCGGCGGCGAGCACCAGACCGATCGTCGGGTCCCCGCCGAGTGTCCAGGTGAGGAGCGCGCCCGCGGCGCCCGCGGGTAGGCCGAGAGCGGCGCCGCTCGGTCCGGAGACCGCGGGCAGCCGGGGGGCGCCGCCGCTGACGGGGGGACGGGGTACGGACACACGCTCAGGATCGCCCCACCACGGCCGGTGACACTGCGGTCCTGACGCCGTCCTGACGCCCAGATCGTGAGCCATGACACGTACCCGCGTGTATCCAGCAGAGTCGTACCGGGCGCGCGGCCCCTGTTCACTCCCCAGAGGGATCGATGGGTCGAACGGGGGGATCTATGCCCGATCATGGTTACGCCTTGCTGTTAACACCGCCATCGCATCCGCTATCGAGAGCCCACTGGAACACGGACGTGTGAGACACGCCACCGGAGATGTCAAGGCCACGTCAACGCGGCCCGGTCGCCGCATAAACGCGCCGTAGGCGGGATGGCACCGCCCCTCGGAGCGGAGGATGCTCCATCAGCGGTCCGCCGGCTCGGCGGGCCGATTTCTCGGTGGAGGAGTTTCGATGGCCGACCTGGCCTATGCGCTGCTGCTGATCGGCGCCTTCGCGCTCCTGGTCCTGACGTTGCGGGGGCTCAGCTCCCTGTGAGCGCCCTCGCCATCACCAACGTCGTGGGCGGGCTCATCGCTCTGGGCCTGCTCATCTATCTGTTCATCGCGTTGCTGCGGCCGGAAAGGTTCTGATGTCGAGCACTCTCGCCGGTCTGCTCCAGGTCGGCGCCCTCGTGCTGCTCCTCGCCCTCGTGTACCGGCCGCTCGGCGATTACATGGCCCGGCTCTACAGCACCGATAAGGACTGGCGCGTCGAGACCGCCCTGTACCGCCTGGTCCGGGTGGATCCCACCACCGAACAGCGGTGGACCACCTACGCGGCCGGTGTGCTGGGCTTCTCCTTCGTCTCGATCGTCTTTCTGTACCTGTTGCAGCGGCTCCAGCCGCTGCTGCCGCTGGCATTCGGTCGCGGCAGCACCGTCGATGGTGTCGCCGGCGACACCGTGTCGCCTGGCATGGCGTTCAACACCGCCGTCTCGTTCGTGACCAACACGAACTGGCAGTCCTACGTGCCGGAGCAGGTGCTGGGGCATACCGTGCAGATGGCCGGTCTGACCGTGCAGAACATCGTGTCGGCCGCGGTCGGCATCGCCGTCGCGGTGGCATTGATCCGCGGCTTCGTCCGCTCGGGCACCGACCGCCTCGGCAACTTCTGGGTCGACCTGACCCGCGGCGTCGTACGCCTGCTGCTGCCGTTCTCGTTCATCGCCGCGATCCTGCTGATCGCGATGGGCGCCGTGATGTCGCTGCGCTCGGGCGTCGACATCACCGGCGTCGACGGCACGCAGCACACACTGCCGCTGGCACCAGTCGGGTCGCAGGAGGCAACCAAGCTGCTCGGCACCAACGGCGGCGGCATCTTGAACGCCAACTCCGCTCACCCGTTCGAGAATCCGAACGCCCTGTCCGATTTCTTCGAGATCTTCCTGATGCTGGTGATCCCGGTCGCGCTGACCCGGACCTTCGGCACGATGGTCCGCAACACCCGGCAGGGCACCGTCCTCGTCGCCGTCATGGGCGCCATCTGGACCGTGTTCCTCGCCGTCGCGTGGCTGTCGGAGACCAACCCCAACGGCCCCGCGGCGCTCGCCGCGGGCGCGGCGATGGAGGGCAAAGAGGTCCGGTTCGGCATCCCGAGCTCGATGCTGTTCGCCGTCTCCACCACCGGCACCTCGACCGGCGCGGTCAACTCCATGCACGACAGCTACACCGGTGGCGCAGGTGGGATCGCGCTGCTCAACATGGTGCTCGGGGAGGTCGCGCCGGGCGGGGTCGGCGCGGGCCTCTACGGCATCCTGGTGCTGGCGATCATCGCGGTGTTCCTCGCCGGCCTGATGGTCGGGCGCACCCCGGAGTACCTGGGAAAGAAGCTCGGCCAGGTGCAGATCACCGCGGCGGCGATCTCGATCCTCGTGATGCCCACGCTCGTGCTCGTCGGGACCGGGTTGGCCATCGCCCTGCCCGGAACGCTCGACGCGTTGGGCAACACGGGCTCCCACGGTTACACCGAGGTGCTCTACGCCTACGCCTCGGCGGCGAACAACACCGGCAGCGCGTTCGGCGGCCTTACCGTGACCAGCGACTACTTCCAGTCCACGCTCGCCATCGCGATGCTGTTCGGCCGGCTCATCCCGATTCTCGCCGTGCTCGCGTTGGCCGGCTCGCTCGCCCAGCAGCGCCGCGTCGAACCGGGCGCGGGCACGCTGCCCACCGACGGCGTCCTGTTCGGGGTGCTGGTCGGCGGCACCGTGGTGCTGGTCGCGGCGCTCACCTTCTTCCCGGCCCTTGCCCTTGGCCCGATCGCAGAGGCGTTGTCATGAGCCCCACCCCCACCATCGACCGGTCGATCACCGAACGTCAGGAGCTGCACGCGCAACGCACCGGCCGCGCGGTCTCGGCAGGTGCGTTCTCCCCCGGTCAGCTGTGGCGCTCGCTGCCCGACGCGCTGCGCAAGCTCAACCCGCGTGATCAGCTGCGCAACCCCGTCATGTTCGTGGTGTGGGTGGGCTCCGCGCTGGTCACGGTGTTCGCCGCGATAGACGTCGTGGCGGGCGAGCCCAGCGTGTTCGCGATCCTCATCGCGGTCTGGCTGTGGTTCACGGTGCTGTTCGCGAACCTCGCAGAGGCCGTGGCCGAGGGCCGCGGCAAGGCGCAGGCCGAGTCGCTGCGGCGCTCCAAGACCGACACCGTCGCCCGGCGGCTCGGGGAGGACGGCGTCGAATCGATGGTGCCGGGTACCGAGCTCCGGATCGGCGACCGTGTCGTCGTCGAGGCCGGGGAGACGATCCCGGGCGACGGCGATGTCGTCGAGGGCATCGCCACCGTCGACGAGGCGGCGATCACCGGCGAGTCCGCGCCCGTCATCCGGGAGTCCGGCGGGGATCGCAGCTCGGTGACCGGCGGCACCACGGTGCTGTCCGACCGGATCGTCGTGAAGATCATGACCAAGCCGGGGGAGTCGTTCGTCGACCGGATGATCGCGCTGGTCGAGGGCGCGTCGCGGCAGAAGACGCCGAACGAGATCGCGCTGACGATCCTGCTGTCCGCGCTGACGATCATCTTCCTGCTCGCCGTGGTGGCGGTCGCGCCGATGAGCGCCTACGCCGGCGAGCAGCAGTCGATCATCGTGCTGACCGCGCTGCTGGTCTGCCTCATCCCCACGACCATCGGCGCGCTGCTCAGCGCCATCGGCATCGCCGGTATGGACCGGCTGGTGCAGCGCAACGTGCTGGCCACGTCGGGTCGCGCGGTCGAGGCGGCCGGGGACATCGACACCCTGCTGCTGGACAAGACCGGCACGATCACCTTCGGCAACCGGCAGGCCACCGAACTGGTGCCGGTGGGCGGCGTGTCGCTGCGCGACCTCGCCGCCGCCGCCCGGCTCTCCAGCCTGGCGGACCAGACGCCCGAGGGCCGCAGCATCGTCGCGCTGGTGGCGAGGGAGCACGCCTTCCCGGGTGCGGCGACGGCAGCCGAGGCCGTCGCGGAGTTCGTCCCGTTCACCGCGCAGACCCGCATGTCTGGCGTCGACATCGACGGCAGGTCGGTCCGCAAGGGCGCGGCGTCGTCGGTGGCGAAGTGGGTCGGGACGGAGTCCTCCGAGGTCGACGCGATCGTCGAGAAGATCTCCGACGGCGGCGGTACACCGCTGGTCGTGGCGGAGGTTCCCACCGGTGGTGGGGCTCATCGGGTGCTCGGGGTCATCCGGCTATCCGACGTCGTCAAGCCGGGCATGGCGGAGCGGTTCGCCGAGCTGCGGGCGATGGGCATCCGCACGGTGATGATCACCGGCGACAACCCCCGGACCGCGCGGGCGATCGCCGCCGAGGCCGGGGTGGACGACCATCTCGCCGAGGCCACGCCCGAGGACAAGATGGCGCTGATCAAGAAGGAGCAGGAGGGCGGGCGGCTGGTCGCGATGACCGGCGACGGCACCAACGACGCCCCCGCCCTGGCGCTGGCCGACGTCGGCGTGGCCATGAACACCGGGACCCAGGCCGCCAAGGAGGCCGGGAACATGGTCGACCTCGACTCGGACCCCACCAAGCTCATCGAGATCGTCGAGATCGGCAAGCAACTGCTCATCACCCGCGGGGCGCTGACCACGTTCAGCATCGCGAACGACCTGGCGAAGTATTTCGCGATCCTGCCGGCGATGTTCGTGGTGCTCTACCCGTCCCTGGGGGGGCTGAACGTCATGGCGCTCGCCACGCCGCAGTCCGCGATCCTGTCCGCGGTGATCTTCAACGCGCTGATCATCGTGGCGCTGATCCCGCTCGCCCTGCGTGGTGTGCGGTACCGGCCCACCACAGCGGCGAAGCTGCTGCAGCGCAACCTATTGATCTACGGGCTCGGCGGCGTCGTCTCGCCGTTCATCGGGATCTTCCTGATCGACCTGCTCGTCCGACTGATTCCGGGGATCTGATGCTCACGATGTTGGGGCGGCAGACCGCCACCGCGTTACGCCTGCTTCTCGTGTTCACCGTGATCTGCGGGATCCTCTACCCGCTCGCGGTATGGGGGGTCTCCCGGATCCCCGGGCTCTCCGACAGGGCCGAGGGCTCGGTCCTCACCGCGGCCGACGGGACTCCGGTCGGGTCGTCGCTGATCGGGATCGACCCGGTCGCGTCCGATCCCGCGGCCGATCCGTACTTCCACACCCGGCCCTCGGCGTCCGCGGACGGGGTCCTCGGACCGGCCGACACATCCACCTCGGGCGGCTCGAACCTGGGCGGGTTCAACTCCAACCCGGTGAAAGGTGGCCTGCTCGAGACCGTCATCGAGCGACGCACGCTGATCGCCGCCCGCGAGGGCGTCGAGGCGGCGATCGTGCCGCCGGACGCGGTGACGGCGTCGGGATCCGGGCTCGACCCGCACATCAGCCCTCAGTACGCGGCCCTGCAGGTCGCCAGGGTCGCGCGGGTGACCGGGCTGTCCGCCCAGCAGGTCGCTGCGCTCGTCGCCGGTGCCACGGACGGGCGGATCCTGGGTTTCCTGGGCGAGCCGACCGTCAACGTCACCGAGCTGAACCTCGCGGTCCACCAGACCGCGCGCTGACGCGCCGAGCGCGGGAGAATGTTGCTCTGACGACGTTCGCCGCGCACGAGCCGCGGGGGGCCGTCGCTCGACAGTGTGATGAGAGCGGCGTGGAACGGTCGTGGGGAAATGGGGTTCGCCGCAGTGACCGCAACGAACGTGCTGCCCGATGCGGCGGGGTCTCCGGCACTGCCGTCGGGACCCCCGGTGCGGGATTCCGAACAGCTCTGGCCGGGGCTGCCCGCCGCGGTCGCCGCCGGCGAGGTGGACCGGGTCGAGATCAAGGTCATGGTCGCGCCGGGACATCACGGGCCGGCGATGACCGCTCTGGGCCTCGATCCGTTGGACACCCAGATACGCCAGGTCTACTTCTTCGACACCCCGGATCTGAGCCTGCACAGCCGGGGCATCGTGCTGCGGGTCCGCAGGATCCAGCGGCAGAACGCCGACGCCGTGATCAAGCTGCGCCAGACCTCACCGATCCTGATCGCCGCCCGCCGGCGCTGCCGCAGACCGGATTTCACCGTGGAGGTGGATGCGCTGCCGGGCACCGTCACGTGGTCGGCCGCGCTGACCCACGACCTCGACGGCGAGGCGGTGCTCGCCGCGGTCGCGGGGCAGGTGGGGCTGCTGACACTGTTCTCGCGTAGGCAGCGGAACATCCTCCACTCGATGGCCGGCGATGTCGACGTCGACCGGCTCAGGATCTTCGGGCCGGTGACGGTGGCCAAGCTGTACGCGCCGGGCCTGTGTCCCGGTGTGCGGGTGGCCGTCGAGATCTGGCACTACCCCGACGGCACCCGGACCATGGAGGTGTCCGCGAAGTGTCGGCCGTCGCGGGCTGTGCAGGTCGCTACCGAGCTGACCCGGGTCCTGACCGTTCGCGACGTCTGGCTGGCCGACGTGCAACAGTCGAAGACCCACCGATCCCTCACCCACTTCACGACCGGGGCCAGATGCTGACGGAGTCGATGCTGCTCGGCGCCGGTAGCCGAGGGCGCTGACAGAATGGTGGACGTGACCAGGCGCGGCGAGCTGCGGATCTACCTCGGATCGGCGCCCGGGGTGGGTAAGACCTACGCCATGCTGGGGGAGGGGCAACGCCGCCGGGAGCGGGGCACCGACGTCGTCGTCGGGATCGTGGAGACCCACGGCAGGCGCCGGACCGCCGAACTGCTCGACGGCATCGAGATGGTGCCGCGTCGGCCCGGCGGCCCGATGGAGGAGATGGACCTCGACGCGCTGCTGGCCCGGCGGCCGGAGGTGGCCCTTGTCGACGAGCTGGCCCACACCAACGCCGCCGGCTCGCGCAACACCAAGCGCTGGCAGGACGTCGAGGAGCTCGTCGCCGCCGGGATCACCGTGTTGAGCACCGTCAACGTGCAGCACCTCGAGTCGCTCAACGACGTCGTCGAGAGGATCACCGGCGTGCGCCAGCGGGAGACGGTGCCCGACGAGGTGGTGCGCCGCGCCGAGCAGATCGAGCTGGTCGACATCACCCCGGAGGCGCTACGCCGCCGGATGGCCCACGGCAACGTCTACGGTGCCGAGAAGGTGGACGCGGCGCTGGCGAACTACTTCCGGCCCGGCAACCTCACCGCTCTGCGCGAGCTGGCCCTGCTCTGGGTGGCCGACGAGGTGGATGTGGCGTTGCAGCGTTACCGGACCGACAAGAAGATCACCGAGGTCTGGGAGACCCGGGAGCGCGTGGTCGTGGCCCTCACCGGTGGCACGGAGAGCGAGACGGTGCTGCGCCGGGCGGCCCGCATCGCGAAACGCTCCGGCGCCGCTGACCTCCTCGCCGTTCACCTGCTGCGCGGCGACGGTCTCGCCGGCCCGCCGGTCGGCGCCCTGGCCCGGTTGCGCCACCTCGCCGAGGATGTCGGCGCGAGCTTCCACACCGTCGTCGGGGGGGAGGACGTGCCGGCCGCGCTGCTCGATTTCGCCCGCGGCGCCAACGCCACCCAGCTCGTGCTCGGCACGTCCCGCCGTTCCCGGATGGCGCGGATGTTCGTGGAGGGCATCGGTTCCCAGGTGGTGCAGGACTCCGGATCGATCGACGTGCACATGGTCACCCACGACGAGGCGGGCCGCGGGATGCGGCTCCCCGCGCTGCACAGCAACCTGTCGTCCCTGCGCCGGCTGCTGGGCTGGGTGCTGGGGCTGGCGCTGCCGCTGGTCGCGACCGCGGTGGGCGTGCTGCTGCGGAACGTCATCGGACTCTCGACCGATGTGGTGCTGTTCTTCCTGGCCACTGTCGTGGTGGCGCTGGTCGGGGGGCTCGGACCGGCCGTGCTGGCGGCGGTCGCGGGTGGACTGATGCTCAACTTCTTCCTGACCCAACCGATGTACTCGTTGATCATCTCCGAGCCGGAGAACGTAGTGACGGTGGCCGCGATGGTGCTCGTCGCCGTGCTCGTCGCGCTCGTCGTCGACCGGGCGGCGCGGCGCGCCCAGCAGGCCGCGCGAGCCCGGGCCGAAGGGGCGCTGCTGGCCTCATTCGCCCGCACGGTCCTGACCCGCACCGATCCGCTGCCCCGGCTGCTGGAGAAGGTACGGGAGGCCTTCGGGCTGCACTCCGTGGCGCTGCTGGAGCGCTCCGGCGGTCCCGGTTCGGACGACTGGCACTGCGTCACCTCGTCCGGCCCGCTCGACTGCGCCGATCCCGACGAGGCCGACGTCGACATCGAGGTCGAGCACGACCTGCACCTGATCGGCAGCGGCCGGGCGCTGCCTGCGGCGGACCGGCGGCTGCTGGAGGTGGTGGGTGGGCAGGCCCTGCTGGCGCTGCGCAGCCAGCGGGCCGCCGCGGCGGCTGAGGATTCGCGGCGCCGCGCCGAGGCCACCGAGACGCGCAGCGCCCTGCTGTCGGCGGTCGGTCACGACCTGCGCAGCCCCCTGACCTCGATCAAGGCCGCGGCCGGGAGCCTGCGGGACCCGAACCTGCGGCTGTCGCCCGCCGATCGCCTCGAGCTGATGGAGATGGTCGAGGAGTCGGCCGACCGGCTCACCGGGCTGGTGGACAACCTGCTCGACTCCTCACGCCTCGCCGCCGGTGCGGTCACCCCGCTGCTCGCGCCCGTCGGGTACGACGAGGTTGCCGTGCGCGCCATGGTCGGCGTGGAGGGGGCAGCCCGCGTGAAGGTCGAGATCGACGAGACCCTTCCGGACGTGCTGGCCGACGCCGGTCTACTCGAGCGGGTCGTCGCGAACGTCGTCGACAACGCGCTGCGCTACGCGGGCGACGCCTCGATCGTCCTGCGCGCCAGTGCCTATGCCGACCGTGTCGAGCTGCGGATCGTGGACTCCGGTCCGGGGGTGCCGCAGCTGGCTCGGGAGGCGCTCTTCGTACCGTTCCAGCGGCTCGGTGGCGCGAAGCCCAGCGACCGTGACGGGGCCAACGGTGTCGGTCTCGGTCTTTCGGTCGCCCATGGGCTCACCGAGATCATGGGGGGCAGGCTCACCGCGGAGGACACGCCGGGCGGTGGTCTGACGGTCGTCGTATCGCTGCCGGAGGCGCACCGATGACGGCGCATCGCGTGCTCGTCGTCGACGATGATCCACAGATCCTGCGCGCCCTGCGGATCAACCTGACCGCCCACGGCTATCACGTCCTGCTCGCCCCCGACGGCGGCTCGGCGCTGCGCGCGGCGGCTGACGGCCATCCCGACGTCGTCGTCCTTGACCTCGGCCTGCCCGACATGGACGGTACCGAGGTGATCGAGGGCCTGCGTGGCTGGACCACCGTGCCGATCATCGTGTTGTCGGCGCGGACCGGTGCGGCGGACACCGTCTCGGCGCTCGACGCGGGCGCCGACGACTACATCACCAAGCCGTTCGGGATGGCCGAGCTTCTCGCCCGGCTGCGGGCCGCGGTGCGGCGGGCCTCGGTGTCGGTGGTGGACGGCGAACCGATCGTCGACGCGGGCGACTTCCGGGTAGACCTCGCCGCGAAGAAGGTGGCCCGCGCCGACGGTGTCGAGGTGCACCTGACCCCGACGGAATGGGGCGTGCTGGAACTGCTGGTGCGCCACCGCGGCAAGCTCGTGGGGCAGCGGGAACTGCTGCGCGCGGTGTGGGGACCGGGCTACGGCACGGAGACCAACTACCTGCGGGTGTACATGGCGCAGCTGCGGCGCAAGCTGGAGATCGAGCCGTCCCGTCCGACGCACCTGATCACCGAGCCGGGGATGGGCTACCGGTTCGAGCTGTAGACCTGCGGCGCTGGAGCCCCGCCGCGACGTTCGAGCCGATCACGAGGCGCTAACCTCGCAGCACCGTGAGCAGCAACTGTGATGCCTCTGTTCGACCTACCGCTGTTCGACTTACCGCGTGGGTGGACGGCCAGGTGCAGGGCGTCGGCTTCCGCTGGTGGACCCGCTGCCGCGCGCGCGAACTCGGGTTGTCTGGAGAGGCCCGCAACCTGCGCGACGGGCGGGTCGCGGTGGTCGCCGAGGGTGAACGGGCGGCATGCGAACGGCTGCTCGTCACCATGCGTGGCAGGACGGCGCCGGGGCGGGTCGACCGGGTCGTCGAGCTGTGGGGCGCGGCGGCGGGCGGCTTCACGGGCTTCGTCGAGGCGTGACGGCGCCGCTGCGCGGCCTGTTCCGGCGCCCGCGATAGCCTCACCGCCACCGTCGCTGGGAGATCCGTGTACCTCAAGAGCCTGACGTTGAAGGGCTTCAAGTCCTTCGCCTCGGCCACCACGCTGCGCCTGGAACCCGGGATCACCTGCGTCGTCGGACCGAACGGCTCGGGCAAGTCCAACGTCGTCGACGCCATCAGCTGGGTGCTCGGCGAGCAGGGCGCCAAGGCGTTGCGCGGGGGCAAGATGGAGGACGTCATCTTCGCCGGCACGTCCGGCCGGGCGCCACTGGGCCGCGCCGAGGTGACGCTGACGATCGACAACTCCGACGGCGCGCTGCCCATCGAGTACTCCGAGGTGTCGATCACCCGGCGGATGTTCCGTGATGGTGCGGGCGAGTACGAGATCAACGGCTCCCACTGCCGGCTGCTCGACATCCAGGAGTTGTTGTCCGATTCCGGCATCGGCCGCGAGATGCACGTGATCGTCGGGCAGGGCCAGCTCGACTCGGTGCTGGCGTCCAGGCCCGAGGACCGCCGCGCCTACATCGAGGAGGCTGCCGGCGTTCTCAAACACCGCAAGCGCAAGGAGAAGGCGCTCCGCAAGCTCGACGCGATGCAGGCCAATCTCACCCGCCTCACCGACCTCACCGGCGAGCTGCGCCGACAGCTCAAACCGCTGGGTCGACAGGCGGAGATCGCGCGGCGCGCGCAGGCCGTCCAGTCCGAGTTGCGGGACTCCCGGATGCGGCTGGCCGCGGATGACCTCGTGACGTTGCGTGACGCACTGGCACGCGAGGAGGTCGACGAGTCCACAGCCCGCGCCCGCCGCGCCGAGGTCGAGGAGCAGCTCTCGGCGGCCCGCGTCGAGCAGGAGCGCCTGGAGGTCGCGCTCGTCCAGGACGCGCCGCGCCTGGCGACCGCACAGGACACCTGGTACCGGCTCTCGACGCTCACCGAACGGCTGGGGGGCACTCTCCGGCTCGCGCAGGAACGGGTCCGGCACCTGGCAGACATCGACGAGGCGCGCGCCCCCGGCCGCGACCCGGCCGAGCTGGAGGCCGAGGCCGAGACCGCGGCCGAGCACGAGGACGCGCTCACCGAGACCGTGGGACAGGCCCGCCGCGCGCTCACCGAGGTGGTGGAGCAGCGCACCGACCATGAGCGCACCGTCGCCGCTGCCGAGCGCGCCCACATCGCGGCGGTCCGCGCACTGGCCGACCGTCGGGCCGGCCTCGCCGCGCTCGCCGGGCGGGCGGCGGCCCTGCGTAGCGGGGTGAGTGCCACCGCCGAGGAGATCGACCGGCTCTCCGATGCGCTGGCCGAGGCCACGGCCCGCACCGCCGCGGCCGCGGCCGAGCTCGACGGCGCCCGCGATGGCCTTGGCGCCGCCGACGACGGTGACCGCACGCTCGATCAGCGCGCGGCGGAGGCCGCCGACGCGCACGAGGGCGCCCGCACACGGGTGGCCGAACTGGTGGACCACGAGCGCGAGGCGGGGCAGCAGCGGGCGCACTGGCGGGCGCGGGTGGACGCGCTCTCGCTCGGGCTGGCCCGGCGTGACGGCTCCGGCGCCCTGCTGACCGACGGCCCCGACGGGGTGCTCGGTGCCGTGTCCGGGTTGCTGACGGTGGAGCCGTGGGCCCGCACCGCGATCGCCGCGGTGTTGGGCGAGTTGGCCGACGCGGTAGCGGTGGCGAGCCCGGACGCGGCGGTTCGCGCGCTGCGCCTGCTGAGAACCCGCGACGCGGGCCGAGCGGTCCTGGTGATCGGCGACCCACCGGCGGGTGCGGCGGCGCCCGCGGTTCAGGAAAGCCACGCCATCGCCCTCGCAGGGAGTGAAATCGGCTTACCTGAGCCCGGTCCGGCACCGGCCGGGCGGTGGGCGGGCGAGCTGGTTGCGGTGGGCTCGCCGTTGGCGGGCGCGGTGCGGCGACTGCTGCACGGCGCGGTCGTCGTCGATGATCTTGAAGTCGCCCGCGAACTCGTCGCCTCCGATCCGTCGCTGACCGCCGTCACCGTGGACGGGGACGTGCTGGGGGCGGCCCGGGCGTCCGGTGGGTCCGGGGCCGCGTCCTCCGCGCTGGACGTGCAGGCCGCCGTGACCGAGGCCGTGGAACGGCGCGAGGCGGTGCAGGAGGAGCTGTCGCGGCTGCGTCCCGCACTGGAGGGCGCCCGAGCCGAGGAAGGCGCGCGCCTGTCCGACGTCGATGTCGCGAAGCGGGCCCAGAACGCGGCCCAGCAGCGCCGGTCGGCGGCGGCGGCGCAGCTTGGCGGGATCGAGCAGGCGGTCCGGTCGGCCACCGCCGAGGCTCAGCGCATGCGCACCCGCCGCGACGAGGTGGAGGTCCGCCGCTCCGACTCGCTGCTCGCGCTGGAGGCCGCCGAGCGACAGCTGGCCGTGGCCGAGGACGAGCCGGTCGAGGACGAACCCGACACAGAAGTGCGCGACACCGCCGTGCAGGCGCTCGTCGAAGCCCGATCCGAGGAGGTCGATGCCCGGTTGGCTCTGCGCACCGCCGAGGAGCGGGCGAACGCGATCGCCGGACGTGCCGACGCGCTGCGCCGCCAGGCCGAGTCGGAGCGCCGGTCCCGTGTCCGGGCCGCCGCGGCGCGGGAGGCGCGGGAGCGCGGAGCCGCGGTCGCCGCGGTCGTCGTCGAAGCGGGGGAGCGGGCGTGCGCGGCGATCGCGGAGTCGCTTGCCGCCGCAGGTATCGAGCGGGACGCGGCCGCGGCGGCACGGGACTCCCGTGAGCGGGCACTCGGCGAGGCCCGCGCCAGTACCGGGCACCTCGCCGGGCTGATGGAGAAGCTGACCGACGCGGTCCACCGCGACGAGGTCCTGCGCGCCCAGAACCGGTTGCGACTGGAGCAGCTCACCGAGAAGGTGCTGGCCGAGCACGGCCTGGGTATCGAGGATCTGGTCACCGAGTACGGCCCCGACGCGGCCGTCCCGCCGTCCGCCGCGGAGATGGCCGAGTACCAGGCGGCCCGCGACCGGGGCGAGGACGTGGTGGCCCCGCCGCCGATGCCGTTCGACCGCGCCAACCAGGAACGCCGCGCGCTGCGCGCCGAGCGGGACCTCGCACTGCTCGGCCGGGTCAACCCGCTGGCGTTGGAGGAGTTCGCGGCGCTGGAGGAGCGATACCGGTTCCTGTCCACCCAGCTGGAGGACCTCAAGAACACCCGACGCGACCTGCTCACGGTGGTCCGGGAGGTCGACGAGAAGATCCTTGAGGTGTTCGCGGAAGCGTTCGCCGACGTGGCGCGCGAGTTCGGCAAGGTGTTCGACACGCTGTTCCCCGGCGGAGAGGGACGGCTCCTGCTCACCGACCCCGACGACATGCTCACCACCGGTGTCGAGGTCGAGGCCCGCCCGCCGGGCAAGAAGGTCAAGCGGCTCTCACTGCTGTCGGGCGGGGAACGCTCGCTCACGGCGATGGCCCTGCTGGTGGCGATCTTCCGCGCCCGCCCGTCGCCGTTCTACATCCTCGACGAGATCGAGGCCGCGCTCGACGACGTGAACCTGCACCGGCTCATCTCGCTGATGGAGGAGCTGCGCGAGACCAGCCAGCTCATCATCATCACCCACCAGAAGGCGACGATGGAGGTCGCCGACGCGCTCTACGGGGTGGCGATGCGCGGCGACGGCATCACCACGGTGATCAGCCAGCGCCTCCGCTCCGTGAGCTGAGCGCCCACAACGCCGCGCGGGCGGCACTCTCGAACGACAGGTTCGCGGGAACGTGCCGTTGGTGCGGCGCCGGGTGCGCCCCGGCACGACCCGCCGACATGACAGGCTGGTGTCGTGACCACGGAGACCTTGTGGATCGTCGTCGCGGTCGTCGCGGCGCTCCTGCTCATCGCCGTCGTGCTCGGGCTGGTGCTCCGGCGGCGACGCCGGATCAGCCTGCGCGAGGCCGGCGAGCTGCAGCGCGGCACCGCACCCGACACCGCCCCGCTCCGCCGCGGCGGCACCTATCAGGCGGAAAGCGGTTTCTCGTTCTCCCCGGGCACCGACACGGTGCCCCGCCCGACGCCCACCGTCCCGGCGCCGCTCGACGAGCGCCGTCCGGACGAGCCGGTGGACACGGCTGTGCCCGACACGGCTGTGCCCGACACGGCTGTGTCCGATACGGCTGTGCCCGACACGGCTGTGCCCGACACGGCGGCGCCGCTGCCCCCGGAGTCCGGCCCCGCCGACCCGCCCCGAACCAACAGCCCCGTCCAGACAGTCCCGACGGCCCCGACAGTCCCGTCGGCCCCGACAGCTCAGCCTGCGGCCGAGGCCCCGTCGACGAACGGGGTGGCACCGGCGACGACCATCGGCGTGCCGGCCGCGCTCGCCCCGACCCCGACCCCGACCCCGGTGGCGCCGGCCGAGCCGATCGCTGCACCGGAAGGTCGCCTGGAGCGGCTGCGCGGGCGGCTGGCCCGTTCCCGTTCCGGCTTCGGGCAGGGCCTGCTCGGCCTGCTCGGTGCCGGTGAGCTCGACGAGGAGTCCTGGGAGGATGTCGAGGCCATGCTGTTGCAGGCCGACCTCGGCCCGGACATGACCACCGAGCTCATCGACACGATGCGCACCGAGCTCGCCCGCCGCGCGGTCCGCACGGCGGAGGGGGCCCGGCAGATGTTGCGCGACGTGCTCACCGACGCGCTGCGCTGCGACCTGGACCGGTCGGTGCGCGCGTTGCCCCACGACGGCCGTCCGGCCGTGGTGCTGGTGGTCGGGGTCAACGGCACCGGCAAGACCACCACCACCGGCAAGCTGGCCAGGGTGCTCGTCGCAAGCGGGCGGCATGTCGTGCTGGGTGCGGCCGACACGTTCCGGGCCGCCGCCGCTGAGCAGCTCGTCACGTGGGGGGAGCGCGCCGGGGCCACCGTCGTGCGCGGGGCGGAGGGGGCCGATCCCGCGAGCGTCGCCTTCGACGCCGTCAAGCAGGGCACCGCCGAGGGCGCTGACGTCGTCCTGCTCGACACGGCGGGCCGGCT
>JBKJPD010000272.1:0-2853 GCA_046595345.1 Pseudonocardia sp. | reverse complement strand
GGCCGGCCCGCTCAAGGACCTCCTCGGCGTTACCGGCCGCCGGGCTGGGCGTCGCGGTCGGGGTCGGCATCGCGCTGTTCCTGCGCCGCTCGGTGAGCCCGCACCTCCCCGAACTCGGCCGGGTGCGCGGTTCGACGCGGTACCGCAGCCTCTACCGCCACGACGATGCCCTCACCGACCCGGCGGTGGCCCTGTTCCGGCTCGACGCTCCGCTGTACTTCGCCAACAGCCGGGCCGTCACCGACCTCGTCAGCGAGACCGTCGCGGGGCGGGCCGAGCTGCGGGCCGTCGTCCTCGATGCCAGCTCGACGCCGTGGATCGACTACACGGGGACCGAGTCCCTCGCCGAGCTCGATCGGGCCCTTGGCGACGCCGGTGTGGTGTTGCACCTCGCCGCCGTCCGCGGCCCGGTGGCCGACGTGATCGCGAGATCAGGAGACAGCCGCCGCCTGCTCGCCCACGGCCGGACCCACCCCGATGTCCCTACCGCCGTGCGGGCACTCGCCCTCGGGGCCGGATCCCCGCTGCTGCCCACGGCAGCCGAACGCGATCTCTGCTGAGCATCACCGATGCCCCGACCGACGCTCCTCTCTCTCGACGGCTCCCGTGCTGATTCTCGATCTCGTCACAGCGCCCCCGAACGGGTACAGTGATCCGCATACCCCCCCGGGTAACTATGACCAACCTGGAGGACCCCGACCTGGATCTCGCTGCCGCGTCACAGCCCTCGACCGCGCCGGCTTCACGATCATCGTGACCGGGATGGGTCGGTGCCCGCTGCCCGATGCCCAGGAGAACCGCCGGCTCGACGAGAAGGCGTTGGAGCGCCTGTTCCTCTCGCCGGCCTGACATCACCCACCTACTGATGGGCCACAGGAGGCACCATGTTCGAGATCGAGATCATTGAGACACCCGGCCTTGGCGACCGCAGCTACCTGGCCACCGACGGCACCACCGCGGTCGTCGTCGACCCGCAGCGTGACATCGACCGCGTGCTCGAACTCGTCGCTCAGCGTGGCGTCACGGTCACACACGTGGTGGAGACCCACCTGCACAATGACTACGTGACCGGCGGCCTCGACCTGGCCGGCCGGATCGGAGCGGTGTACGTCGTCGCCGACGGTGACGACGTGGGCTTCGACCGGCAGGCGGTGCAGGACGGCGACGTCCTCGAAGCCGGCACCATGCGCCTGCGCGTGTTGCACACCCCCGGCCACACGCACACCCACGTCAGCTACGCGCTCGAGACCGCGGGCGGCGACGTCGAGGCGGTGTTCACCGGCGGGTCGATGCTCTTCGGCGCCACCGGCCGCACCGACCTCCTCGGCCCGGAGCACACCGACGGGCTCACCCACGCCCAGTTCCACTCGGTCCACCGCCTCGCCAGGGACCTCCCCCCGCAGACCGTGGTCTACCCGACCCACGGGTTCGGCAGCTTCTGCGCGGCCACCCCCACCAGCGGCGACTCCTCCACCGTCGGCGAGCAGAAGTCCGTCAACCCGGCACTGACGATGGCCGAACAGGACTACGTCGACACGCTGATGGCAGGCCTGGGCGCCTTCCCCGCCTACTACGCGCACATGGGCCCGCTCAACACGCGCGGACCGGCGCCGGTCGACCTCACCCCGCCCGCGCTCGTGGACGCCGCCGAGCTCCGCAAGCGGATCGACGCCGGCGAGTGGGTGGTGGACCTGCGCAACCGCACCGCGTTCGCGGCGGGCCACCTCGCCGGAACGCTGGGTTTCGAACTCTCCACCAACTTCGTCACCTACCTCGGCTGGCTCTACCCCTACGGCGACGCCCCCCTCACCTTCATCGGCGAGTCCGCCCACCAGGTCGCCGAGGCCCAGCGCGAGCTGGTCCGCATCGGCATCGACTCACTGACCGGCGCGGCCATCGGAGACATCGCCGAGCTCAGCGACGGCGCACCACTGCGGTCCTACCGGGTCACCGACTTCGCCAGCCTCGCCGAGGTGCTCCGCGACGGCACGGTGCACGTCCTCGACGCCCGCCGCGACGACGAGCGCGCCAAGGGCGGTGTCGCGGGTTCGCAACACATCCCGCTGGACCAGCTCATGGAGCGACGCGAGGAGATCCCCACGGGCGAGGTGTGGGTGTACTGCGGATCCGGCTACCGCGCTTCGGTCGCCGCCTCGATCCTCGACGGGCCCGACCGGGAGGTCGTCCTGGTCAACGACTCCTACAGCCGCGCCCGCGAGCTGGGTCTGGAGGACACGGACCCCGCCTGAGTGTGACGACTGCTCGGGGTGGCCGACCCGTCCCGGGCGGCCCCTACCGGTTGATCGCGCCGGGTTCGAGCGCGGTGGGGTGGTGGGCCAGGGCGGAGTGGTGGTCGCGACCCGGGATGTCGCGCGGGCTGACATGCACGGTGGCATCGATCAACTTCGGGACGTCGTGGAGCAGGGTGTGCTTGGCCGCGATGGCGATGTCATGAGCCGCGACGATGCCCAGGGCGGCGTCTACGACGATGCCGGTCTCGGCGCGCACCCGGTGCCCGATCCAGCGCAGCCGAAGCTCCTCCACGGCGAGCACGCCGGGCACCGCGCGCAGGCTGGCCTCCGCAGTGTCGACCAGCTCCGGATCCACCGCATCCATCAGCCGACGGTAGATGTCGCGCGCGGCGTTCTTGAGCACGAACAGGATCGCCACCGTGATCAGCAGCCCCACGACCGGGTCGGCCAGCGGGAACCCGGCCAGCACTCCCAGGGCGCCGGCGACCACCGCGAGGGAGGTGAACCCGTCGGTGCGGGCGTGCAGCCCGTCGGCGACCAATGCCGCGGATCCGATCTTGCGCCCGACCCGGATCCGGTAGACCGCGACGAGCTCGTTGCC
>JBKJPD010000176.1:0-4664 GCA_046595345.1 Pseudonocardia sp. | reverse complement strand
CCACCACATCGCCGACCTTGATGTCGCTGTAGTTGCCGAGCGTGAAGCCGCACTCGAAGCCCTCGCGCACCTCGACCACGTCGTCCTTGAACCGGCGCAGCGAGTTGATCGGGAGGTTGTCCGCGATCACCACGCTGTCCCGCAACAACCGACCGCGAGCATTGCGTCGGATCTCACCCGCCATGACGAGGCAGCCGGCGATCGTGCCGAAGCGGGAGGACTTGAAGACCTCGCGGACCTCGGCCCGGCCCAGTTCGATCTCCTCGTACTCCGGCTTGAGCATGCCCTTGAGGGCCTTCTCGATCTCCTCGATGGCCTGGTAGATCACCGAGTAATACCGGATCTCCACGCCCTCGCGGGTGGCCAGCTCGGTGGCCTTGCCCTCGGCCCGGACGTTGAAGCCCAGGACGATGACGTTGTCGGCGATGGCGAGGTTGATGTCGCCCTCGGTGATTCCACCGACTCCGCGGTGGATCACCCGCAGCTCGACGTCGTCGCCGACCTCGATCTTCATGAGCGCGTCCTCGAGAGCCTCGACGGTTCCCGAGTTGTCACCCTTGATGATCAGGTTGAGCTGGTTGGTCTCCTTCAGCGCAGCGTCGAGATCCTCCAGCGACACGCGCTTGCGACGGCTCGCCAGCTCGGCGTTGCGCTCGCGGGCGCGGCGCCGGTCGGCGATCTGGCGTGCCACCCGGTCTTCGTCGACGACGAGGAACGTGTCGCCGGCGCCTGGCACCGAGGTGAAGCCGATGACCGCGACCGGACGCGAGGGATAGGCCTCGATGATGTCCTCGCCGTGCTCGTCGAACATCCGCCGGACACGCCCGGAGGCGTCGCCCGCGACGATCGAGTCGCCGACGCGCAGCGTGCCGCGCTGCACCAACACCGTGGCCACCGGCCCGCGACCACGGTCCAGGTGGGCCTCGATGGCGACGCCCTGGGCCTCCATGTTCGGGTTGGCCCGCAGGTCGAGCGAGGCATCTGCGGTGAGCAGGATCGCCTCGAGCAGCGCGTCGATGTTCGTGCCCTGCTTGGCGGAGATGTCCACGAACATCGTGTCGCCGCCGTACTCCTCGGCCACGAGGTTGTACTCGGTGAGCTGCTGGCGGATCTTGTCGGGGTTGGCCCCCTCCTTGTCGATCTTGTTCACAGCCACCACGACCGGCACGCCCGCGGCCTGGGCGTGGTTGATCGCCTCGACCGTCTGCGGCATGACACCGTCGTCGGCCGCGACCACGATCACCGCGATGTCCGTGGACTTCGCGCCACGGGCACGCATGGCGGTGAACGCCTCGTGGCCCGGGGTGTCGATGAAGGTGATCGGGCGCTCGTAGCCCTCGAGCTCCGTGATGACCTGGTAGGCGCCGATGTGCTGCGTGATGCCGCCTGCCTCGCCCTCCATGACGTTGGCCTTGCGGATCGTGTCGAGAAGGCGCGTCTTGCCGTGGTCGACGTGACCCATGACCGTGACGACCGGCGGCCGGATGACCAGGTCCTCCTCTCCGCCGGCGTTCTCGCCGTAGGAGATGGAGAAGCTGTCGAGCAGCTCGCGGTCCTCTTCCTCGGGGCTGACGACCTGCACCACGTAGTTCATCTCGGAGCCGAGCAGCTCGAGGATCTCGTCGGACACCGACTGGGTGGAGGTGACCATCTCACCGAGGTGGAACAGCACCTGCACCAGCGAGGCCGGGTTCGCGTTGATCTTGTCGGCGAAGTCGGTGAGCGACGCGCCACGGGCGAGCCTGACCGTCTCGCCGCGACCCTGCGGCAGGCGGACGCCGCCGGCCGACGGGGCCTGCATCGAGTCGTATTCCTGCCGCTTCTGCCGCTTCGACTTGCGGCCCTTGCGGGCCGGACCGCCGGGACGACCGAACGCACCCGCGGCACCGCCGCGACCACGACCGCCGGCACCGCCGGGACGACCACCGCCACCGCCGGGACCACCACGGAAACCAGCGCCTCCAGCGGGAGCGCCGCCCCCACCGGGACCACCGGCGCCACCGGGACGGAAACCGCCACCGCCGCCACCGGGACGACCTGCACCGGGACCACCGGGACGACCACCAGGACCACCGGCGCCGCCGGGACCACCGGGACGACCACCAGGACCACCGGGGGCACCGGGGCCACCTCGACCGCCGGGGCCACCGGGACGCGGACCGGCCGGACGCGCCGGCATCATGCCGGGGTTCGGACGTGGAGGCATGTTGCCCGGCGACGAGGGACGCGGGCCACCTGGACGGGGGCCGCCCGGACGTGGGCCGCCCTGGGCGGGACCACCGGGACGCGGCGCGCCGCCCTGGGCGGGACCACCCGGGGCAGCCGGAGCCTGGCCGCCACCCTGCGCGGGCGCCTGGCCGGCCGGGCCGGCCGGGCCGGGTCGCGGTGCGACCGGACGCGGCGGGGCGCCGGAACCGACGCCGAACGGGTTGTTTCCCACCCGCGGGGTACGCGGGCCGGGACGGGGACCTGATGTGCGCGGCGGAACGGTGCCCGCGCCTGCATCGGCCGCTGCGGGCTGCTGCGGCCGATCGGGGGCCGCCGGCCTGGTCGGAGCATCCGGGAGCGGTGCCACCCGGGTCGGAGCCACCGGGGCCTGGACTTCGAGTTTCGGAGCCGGAGCCGGGGTCGGGGTCGGGGCCGCTACCTCGGCGGCAGCGGGCTGCTGACGCACCGGGGCGGGCGGGCCGGGCCGGGGACCCGGGCGCGGGCCGGGGCCCGCGGGGCGCGGACCGTCGGCGATCGACGGGGCCGCCCGCGGCGGACCGGGAGCCGGGGGACCGCCGGGACGCGGCGGGCCGGGGACGGCGGATGGGCCGGGTCCGGGACGGCCGCTACCGGGACGACGAGCACCGTCTCCGGAGCCACCGCCCGCCACGGACTCCCGCAGCTTGCGGGCCACCGGGGCCTCGACGGTGGACGAGGGGGACTTCACGTACTCCCCGAGGTCTTGCAACTTACTGAGGACCTGCTTGCTACTGATGCCGAGCTCTTTTGCGAGCTCGTGCACGCGGGCCTTGCCTGCCACTGCACTCCCTGTTACTCGGAGGCCGGCGGCTGGTCCCGCTCGACCTCGAACCTAGTGTCGAAACACGTTCATGGTGCGATTTTCACGACTGGGTCATGACGGGTCGACCTTGCTTTCACCTCTGACGGGCCCGGGTGTCTCCCGAGCCCCCCCTTCGCTGTTCGGCGTTGCCGCCTCGGTCAGCTGCGTCCGCACCGCCGTGGTGTCGAGCGGACCCGGGACACGAAGTGCCCGTGGGAACGCCGAACGCCGCTCGGCACGGTCAAGACATTCCGGGGCGGGATGCAGCCAGGCACCTCGTCCCGGAAGCCGCCGACGCAGATCCGGGGTGAGGACCCCGTACGCCGCGACGACACGCAACAGATCGTCGGCCGGAGACCTGGTCCGACATCCAACGCAGGTCCGGACGGGTGCTGAACCGGAATGTCGATCCGGGTCGGCGGTCGGACGTGCGAGGACCGGGCCCTGGTCGTGGGCCGATGTCAAGTGTAGCGCAGGACCGATCGACGCCCTGCTCTCGCCGGTCATGTGGGCCTCGCTGCTCATGCTGTGGTTCAGCCGACCGACTCCGACTTGGCGTCGTCGGTGGCGTCCACGGCACCGCGGGGGTCGGCGTCGCTGCGGATGTCTATGCGCCAGCCGGTGAGCCGGGCCGCCAGTCGGGCGTTCTGGCCCTCCTTGCCGATGGCGAGGGAGAGCTGGAAGTCCGGCACGACAACCCGAGCCGTGCGGGTCTTGGCGTCGAGTACCGTGACCGAGACCACTTTGGACGGCGACAGGGCGTTGCCCACGAACGTCGCGGCGTCCTCGGCCCAGTCGATTATGTCGATCTTCTCTCCGGCCAGCTCGCTCATGACGCCCCGCACCCGGGCCCCGACCGGACCGATGCAGGCCCCCTTGGGGTTGACACCCGACACCATGGATCGCACCGCGATCTTGGACCGGTGGCCGGCCTCGCGGGCGACCGCGACGATCTCCACCGATCCGTCGGCGATCTCGGGCACCTCGAGCGCGAACAGCTTGCGTACGAGATTGGGATGCGTGCGGCTCAGCGTGATCTGCGTGCCCCGCATGCCCCTTGTGACGCCGACGACGTAGCAGCGCAGCCGCTCCCCGTGGTTGTAGGTCTCGCCGTGCACCTGCTCGGCCTGCGGCAGGGCCCCCTCGATCTGGCCGCTGAGCGCGACGATCACCACGCCGCGGGCGTTCGCGCGAGCGTCGCGCTGCACCACCCCCGCGACGATCTCGCCCTCCTTCGTGGCGAACTCGCCGTAGGTGCGCTCCTGCTCGGCGTCGCGGAGACGCTGGACGATGACCTGGCGAGCCGTGGTGGCGGCGATCCGGCCGAACCCCTCGGGGGTGTCGTCCCACTCGTTGGCGACCGTGCCGTCCTCGGCGAACTCCTGGGCTATGACTCGGACCAGCCCCGACTTGCGGTCGATGTCGACGCGCGCGCGGGCCTGGTGGCCCGCGGTATGACGGTATGCGGTGATCAACGCCGTCTCGATGGCCTCGATGACCGTCTCGGAGGAGACCCCATGAACGTCGACATCGCCGCGCTGCGCGCTATCGAACGCGACAAGGAGATCCCCTTCGAGACGGTCATCGAGGCCATCGAGACGGCGTTGATCACCGC
>JBKJPD010000641.1:0-3784 GCA_046595345.1 Pseudonocardia sp. | reverse complement strand
CCGTCCTGCGAGGACGGTGCCGGTACTGACGTACGGGTCCATGGATCCTAATCCTCGTGGGGGGCCGGGCGAGGGCCTCTTCGACCTGTCTAACGTCGGGCGGGGTTGCCGGAGTTCCCGGTTCCGGTCGCGATCACATCACGAAGTGACGGCTGATCCGGGGATTGGCGCGGCTCGCTACCCTGGGTATGTGACCGATGTGAGCACCGCCGCAACGACCGCCGCGACCGCCACCGCACTTCGCGAGCTCGGGGTGGCCCTTCAGCGCTGGGCGAGTGATGGCGTCGGGGTCGTCCGGGTGCTGGAGCGCCACGGGTTCGGCACGGTCGAGTCGGGTCAGCTGATCGCCGGAACCGCCTCGGGGGCGGTGGCCGGGCGGCTCTATCTCGGCGCGCTCGACGGTGCCGCCGTCCCGCTGGCCGCCGCTGCCACCGCCGCGGCACAGACCCGGGTGGAGCACGTCGGCGAACCTGCCGCGCTTGCCGCAGGCCTCGCGTGCAGCGGCGGCGCCACGCTGCTCGGCCACCCGTTGCCGGCCGAGACCGCCACCGCGCTCGGTGCGGCGCTGGAGCGGAGCGTGCCCGCAGCGCTGGTGTCCACCGCAGACGGCAACGCCACGCTGGTGCTCACCGGGCCGGACCTGGCCGACGTCACCGGCGGGCTCGGGTCCGAGGCGCTCGACGAGGCGGCAACCGGTGCCGCGCGGCAGCTCCTGCGCCGCGGTGCCACCGTCACCGAGCGGGTGCCCGTCGACGGCGGCGACGACCTGCTGCTGGACCTGTGGATTCCCGTGCCGTCGGTACTGGTCGTGGGCTCCGGGGCGATCGGTGACGCGCTGCTCGCGCAGGCAGCCCTGCTCGGCTGGTCCGGCCGCCGCGAGACCGACCTCGACGCCACCGTCGCCGCCGTCTCGGAGTTCTCCGACGCCGATGTGCTCGTGCTGCTCGACCACGCCCCGTCCTTCGACGCCGCCCTGCTCGCGGGGCTGCGTCGCGGCCGGGGCTTCATCGGCGCACTCGGTTCCCGGCATACCCAGTCCGCGCGCCGTGAGCGGATGCTCGCCGCCGGGCTCTCCGAGGCCGAGCTCGGCGCCCTGCGCGGGCCGGTCGGGCTCGATCTGGGCGCCCGCACCCCCGCTGAGACGGCCGTGTCGATCGTCGCCCAGGTCGTTGCCACGCGGTCGGGCCGGGCCGGGGCGGCGCTGGCCGGCGCCGAGGGTCGGATCGGGGGATGACGGCCATCCCGAACGCGGAGGCGCCCACCGTGCGGCTGCGCGGCGTTCGTCCCGACACGCCCGCGCCCCGGCGGCGGCACGGCTGGGTGTTCCGGCTGGTGGTGGGCACCCTGCTGCTCGCCGTCCTGATCGTCGGGGGCACCGCGTTCCGCGTGTGGCAGGTGGCACGACTGGACGAACGTCTGCCCGTCGACGCCGTCGTGGTGTTGGGCGCGGCCCAGTACGACGGCGAACCCAGCTCGATCTTCGCCGCCCGGCTGCGGCACGCCCAGTCGCTCTACGATCTCGGCCTGGCCCCGCGGATCGTCACCGTGGGCGGCGGCCGCGCGGGCGATGCCTATACCGAGGCCGATGCCGGTAGGCGCTACCTGATCTCCCGCGGGGTGCCCGCCGCCGCCGTCGTCGCGGTCGGGGTGGGGTCCGATACCCTGGGCAGCTTGCAGGCCGTGGCCGTCCGCGCCGCACGTGACGGCTGGAACTCGGCGCTGGTCGTCAGTGACCCGTGGCACTCGCTGCGGGCCGGCGCGATGGCGCGCGACAGCGGTCTGGCGGCGTGGACCTCGCCCACCCGCACCGGGCCGGTCGTCCAGACACGGGAGACCCAGGTGCGCTACATCGTCCGCGAGACCGCGGCGATGCTTTTCTACCGGCTCACCCACGCCTCGATCGACACCGAGACCAGCGGGCTCGGGTAGCGCCCTGACCCGTGACGTGAATTACGGCGACCACGACCGGGAGCGACTGCTCCCCGAGTCCCCCAAGGGCACCGGGCGCCCGGATCGGCGCAGCCCGTTCTCCCGCGACCGGGCCAGGGTGCTGCATTCCGCCGCGCTGCGCCGTCTCGCGGGCAAGACCCAGGTCGTCGGGCCGGGGGAGGGCGCGGAGATCAGCGGGGTGCCGCGCACCCGCCTCACCCATTCACTGGAGGTCGCGCAGATCGGCCGCGGCATCGCCGAGGACCTGCGCTGCGATCCCGACGTCGTCGACACCGCGGGCCTGGCCCACGACATCGGGCATCCGCCGTTCGGGCACAACGGGGAGCGGGCTCTCGACGAGTTCGGTGCGGCCTGCGGCGGGTTCGAAGGCAACGCCCAGACGCTGCGGATCCTTACCCGGCTCGAACCCAAGATCTACGACGGTGACATCTCCGGGGGCCTCAACCTCACCCGCGCCACGCTCGACGCGTCCACGAAGTACCCGTGGGTGTGTCGCCCCGGGGACCGCAAGTACGGTGCCTACCCCGCCGACGCCGCGGTGTTCGAGTGGGTTCGCAACGGCGCCCCGGGCGACCGGCGCAGCATCGAGGCCCAGATCATGGACTGGTCCGACGACGTCGCCTACTCGGTGCACGACGTCGAGGACGGCATCCTGTCGGGGCGCATCGACCTGGCGGCGCTGGGATCGCCCACCGAGCGGGCCACCATCGTCGCGCTGGCCGCCACCCACTTCGGTGGGGACCCCGCCGCGCTGGCCGACGCCGCCGTAGGGCTGCTCGCCCTGCCCGTCGTCGGTGCGGTCCGGGGCTTCGCCTTCGCGGCGGCCTCGTCATCGGCGCACGTCGCGCTCAAGGCCCTGACCAGCGAGCTCGTCGGCCGGTTCGTCGTCGCCGCCACCGACAGCACCCGCGACGCCTATGGCGACCGGGTCCTGTGTCGCTACGCTGCCGACCTCGTCGTCCCGCCCCGGGCGGCGGCCGAGGTGGCGTTCCTCAAGGCCGTCGCGATCCGGTACGTCATGAGCGACCCCGACCGCCTGGCCATGCAGGCCCGCCAGCGCCACCTGCTCGCCGAGCTCGGCGAAGCACTGCTGGCGAAGGCGCCCGACACCCTCGATCCGGTGTTCGCCGAGGACTGGACCGCGGCCCCGGACGACGCCTGCCGCCTACGGGTGGTGGTGGATCAGCTCGCGGTCCTCACCGACCAGCAGGCGATCGCGCGCCACACCGATGAGTTGTGTCGCCGGTCGCGGTGATGGGGGAGACCTCGTCGACGAGGTGCGGCTGATGGTGTCCCCGGTCGCCGCTCGCGGCGGTCACTCCGACGCGGGGATGCCCGAGTCGGGCGGAAGTGATTCGCCGGGGCAGCCGCCGAGGATCCCGACGATCGCGTCGCGCTCGGCCGGGGTGACCCACAACCGGTACTTGGCCTTCACCGCCACCTGCCGGGCCACGTACCTGCACCGGTAGCCCTGGGAGGGGGGCAGCCAGGTCGCCGCATCGCCGTCGCTCTTCTGCTGGTTGACCCTGCCCTCCACCGCCAGCAGGTTGAGGGGGTCGTTGGCGAGCAGTTCACGGGTGTCGGCGGCGAGCTGCTGGGCGCCGGTCTGCCAGGCGTTGGACAGTGCGACGACATGATCGATCTGCACGTCGTCGCTGGTGTCCTGGCCGCGGACGAACGCCACGGTGCGGCCCGTATAGGGGTCGGCGAGGGTGCCGGTGACGACTAGGCAGGGTCGGCGGGCCGGTGCGAACGTCTCGTCGGTGAGGTCGCGGGCGAGCACCTGGTTGCGCTGGTCGCAGCCGTCGCGGTCGATGTCGGCCCAGCGCTGCCC
>JBKJPD010000340.1:0-4626 GCA_046595345.1 Pseudonocardia sp. | reverse complement strand
CAACGACGAGCAGTCGACCTACGAGCGGATGAAGACGAAGGTCAACGACGAGCTGAAGAAGCACTTCCGCCCGGAGTTCCTCAACCGCATCGACGACATCGTGGTGTTCCACCAGCTCACCGAGCCGCAGATCATCACGATGGTCGATCTCATGATCAACCGGGTCGAGGGCGCGCTGGCCAGCAAGGACATGGCCATCGAACTCACCCCGGCCGCGAAGGGGCTGCTGGCCCGCCGCGGCTTCGACCCGGTGCTGGGAGCGCGGCCGCTGCGCCGCACCATCCAGCGCGAGATCGAGGACCAGCTGTCGGAGAAGATCCTGTTCGGCGAGATCACGGCCGGGCAGATCGTGATCGTCGACGTCGAGGGTCTCGACGCGGACGCTGAGCCGTCCCGTGCCGGTGACGACAAGGCGAAGTTCACCTTCCGCGGTGAGCCCAAGCCGGTCGCGGTCCCCGACGCCCCGCCGGTCGACATGGTCAAGTCGACCGAGGAGTGACCAGCTAGCCCAGCACGCCACGAACGGGCCGCCCGGACCCTGGTCCGGGCGGGCCGTTCGTTGTTCGTCCGGGGAGCAGCCGTCCTACCCCGCTGATGTTCCATCAGCCGGCTGGTGCTGCGATGGCAGCTCACCGAGGTGCCCGGGCAGTCGTCGCTGCATGGTCACCGACAGCGGCTGCGCCCTTGAGCGCGGCGGTGCGCCTCGGGCGAACAGTTCAGCGAGGCATGAACCGCTCGTCAAGGGCGAGCAGTGTCGCGGCCGCGGGGGCGGCGATCCCGATCCCGCGGCCGTGCCGGATGTCGGACTCCCGGATGTTGATCCGCACGAGTGCACCCGACGCGGCGGAGGCCAGCTCCGCCTCCCGGCGCACGGTGGGGATGGCGGTACCTGCGCCGATCTCGACGACGGCGACGCCTGCCGTCCGGTGCCGGCGCAGCCACGCGTCGTGTGTGCGCAGCCGCTCGGCGGAGCGGTCGGCGACCCAGTCCGAATCGCCGAACATCAGGATGTTGGGCCGCGCGAGGGCGCTGCACGCCGGGCACCCCGGCAGCGCGGAGGTGGCGAGCATCGTTGTGTGATCGACCTCGACGGTGACACCGCCGGCAGGCCACACCGGCTGTCCGCAATCGGCGGTGCACTGCAGGAAGTGGATCGAGCCGTGGCACTCGGCCACCTGGTCCTCGGTGAAACCGGCGGATTGGAACTGGCCATCCACATTGGATGTGAAGACCCGGGTGGGCAGACGGGACGCCCAGCGCAGCAGCACATCGAATCCGGCGTGCGGCACCGTCGTCCGGTACAGCGCCAGCCGGTGCCCGTAGAACCCCCACGCGAGCTCGGGATCGGTGGCGAAGTGCGCCGGGTCGGCGATCTGTTCGAACTGCAGCCCGAGTGCCCGGTACGGCGGGTAGGCCCGCCAGAAACCCTCGGGCCCGCGGAAGTCGGGCAGCCCCGAGTCCACGCCCATGCCGGCGCCCGCGCAGATCAGCAGCGCACCCGCGTTCCGGAGGAGATCGGCTGCACGGTCGAGGGTCACGGGTTGTCGGGGATCGACCCGGCGACCCGAGGCCTGCCAGGAGCCTGTGACGCGCCGCTAGGAACCTGAGCCCGCAACCGATCGCTGTACGACCTCGAACTCCAGCAGCGCAGAGCCGGACGCGACGGGCCGCGCGCGCTCACCGGAGTGGGCTTCCATCGCCGGGCCCTTCAGCCACGCCTGGAACGACTCCTCGTCCTCCCAGTGGGTGAGCACGAAGTAGCGGGTCTCCCCGGACACCGGGCGCAGCAGCTCGAAGGACAGGAACCCGGGCTGGCCGTCCACGGCGTGCAGCCGGTTGGCGAACCGCTTCTCGAGCTCGGGGCCTGCGCCCTCGGGAACCTCGATGGCATTGATCTTCACGACGGCCATGTCGCCCAGGTTAGTCGGGTGCGACGCATGGTGCGGACAGGTGGCCCCGATCGGAGCGGGTCGCCCCGACCGACCTGGCGGCTCACCGGTCCATCGGGGAGCCGTTCGTCACGGCGTGACCTCGACTGCGACGACGCGGGCGCGGACGGGCGACACCGGGTGCAACGCCGCGAACGCCTCGGTCGGGCGTTCGATGGCGAGAACGCAGTGCGGCAGCCACCCGCCCGGCAGGTAGGCGGCCACCGGTCCCCGCACCCGCCCGGCCAACGCGTCGTGCACCGCGGCATGCACGGCCAGCAGTTCGGCGTCGACGACGGCGGCCAGCACCAGCTCGTCCGGTCTGCCTGCGACGGTGCCGAGGGTGGCGAGCCAGATGGAGGGCAGGGCCAACATGCGCATCTCGGCGGCCAGTGCCTCCCGCGCGGCAGCGGGCACGATCGAGGCCGCGGCCACCGTGACGGACGGGGGGCCGGAGGGTACGGCGACCCCGCGGGCCGACAGCCGCCCGCGAAGGCTGGTGATCTGGTCGACCGCGACGAGGTCGAGCTGGAACGAGACGATCTGGGCCACTGCCCCTCCCCGACTCGATCGACGAGCGGCACGTCCGTCGGAACCTATCCGACGACAGCGCCGCCGGTTGCGCGGGCGGGAGCCGCGGATGGGGCTCTCAGCGGGGCAGGGCGAAGTGGCCGTCGGTGAGCTGTTCCGCCAGGCCGTCGATCAGCAGCGAGTGCAGGCATCGGTCGCGTTGTGTCGGTTCGGGCCAGGTGGCGTCCAGCGCTGCGCGGGTGACCGGTTCCGGTGCAGCGCGCAGGACGTCGAGCAGCCGTCCGCGGACCTGCCGGTCGGTGCCCGCGAAGCCCTGCGCAGGCTTGCGGGGGCCGGTGTACTCCGGACATCCGGCGACCTGCCAGGCGCAGACCGCACGCACCGGGCAGACGCCGCAGCGGGGGACCCGAGACGTGCAGATCACCGCTCCCAGCTCCATCAACCCCGCCGAGAACACCGCAGCGGGACCCTCCTCGGCGGGCAGCAGCGCATCGACGTCGGCGAGATCGGCCGTGGTGCGGGCGGGCCCCGCGTCGCCGAGGCCGTGGACGGCGCGGGCCACGACGCGGCGGACGTTGGTGTCGACCACGGGGCAGCGGCGCCCGTACCCGAATGCGGCGACCGCCCGGGCGGTGTAGCTGCCGACGCCGGGGAGTGCCTCGAGCGCGGCGATATCGGAGGGGACGGTGTCACCGTGCTGCTGCGCGATCACCTGCGCGGTGTCGTGCAGGCGCAGGGCGCGGCGGGGGTAGCCGAGCTTGCCCCAGGCGCGCAGGACGTCGGCCCGCGAGGCAGCCGCCAGCGCCGACGGGGCGGGCCACTCGCGTATCCACGCCGTCCAGACCGGTACGACACGCGCGACGGGCGTCTGTTGCAGCATGAACTCGCTGACCAGCACGCCCCAGGCTGTGGTGCCGGGCCGGCGCCACGGGAGGTCGCGCGCGTGGGCGGGGTACCAGTCGAGCACGAGAGCGGGCAGCGGCACGGATCAGGATAGCCACCGCCCGCTCCCGTCAGGTCACACGACCTCGTTCAGCTTGCCGGTCGCCACGTCGAACACAAAACCACGCACCTGATCGGTGTGCGGGATGAACGGGCTCGACTTGATCCGGTTGATCGACTGCCGGACGTCGGCGTCGAGGTCGCTGAACGACTCGGCGGCCCACTGCGGCTTGATACCGACCTCGTCCTGGATGCCCTTCTTGAACTCGTCGTCGGTGAAGGTCAGCATCCCGCAGTCCGTGTGGTGGATGAGGATGATCTCCCGGGTGCCGAGCAGGCGCTGGCTGATGGCCAGCGAGCGGATCTCGTCCTCGGTGACGACGCCGCCCGCGTTGCGGATGACGTGCGACTCGCCCTCCTCGAGACCGAGGACGCCGTAGACGTTGAGCCGGGCGTCCATACAGGCGAGGACGGCGATGTTCCTGGCGGGCGGCATGGGCAGCGGGCCCGTGAAGGTCTCGGCGTATCTGGCGTTGTTGGCGAGCAGTTCGTCCGTGACGGACATGGTTCTTCTCTCTTGATGAGCGGTCAATCGTCGCGGGCGAGCGCCCACGACGGGGCGCACAGTGGGCCGCGCGGCGACAGGTGGGAAGGGGCGGTGCGGTCGCGCTACGCGGCCGGGCGACTGAACTCGTCGAACGCCATGACGCGCCGGCTCGGCCAGAAGGCCTCAAGCTGCATGCGCAACACGCAATGATCCAAGCGCGCCGCACCGTCCGAGTCAAGTTCTCGTCCGATGACCCCATGACCTCGATCGATGACCCGATGACCCGATGACGGGGTGCGGCGCACGGGTGGTTCGGGGTGCGACACGCGGCGACGCACCGACGCAGGTATGCAACGCGTGGTAGTCGAGTCGGTACTGTGCGTGCGATGTGGGAGCCGGTGGGTCCGCTGGCTGTGTCCGTCTACCGGCGTCGGCGCTGGCTGGCGGTCGGATCGACGGTCGTCACCGTCCTGCTCACCGTGTGGACCATCTCCGCGATCTCGGCCTCGGGCACCCCCAGCGAGAACACCGTCACCCGCGCCGGCCTGACGGCTGCCGAGCAGGTCTCCCCACCGGCGCCACCGTCCCAGCCGGGGACCGGCGGCCCACCCGTGGTGCCAGGGGCGTCACCCTCGGCCGTGCCCACCTCTGCGGTCGCGGAGCAGACCACCCCGAGTG
>JBKJPD010000330.1:0-6215 GCA_046595345.1 Pseudonocardia sp. | reverse complement strand
GCCAGGCCGTCCTTGAGCCGCAGGTGGCCGCTCCCCCGCCCGACGGCGGTCTCGAATTCGAGCCACACATCGATGACGCCGTCCGCCTCGGTGGGCTCCTCGGTGACCTGGAAACCCCGCGGGTCGACACCGGCCAGGGTTTCGCGGAGCATGTCGGCCACCCCCGCCGGTCCCTCGACCGTCGTGATGTTCCATGTGAACGCCACCAGATCGCGCCAGAAGGCGTCGGCACCGAAGAGGGCCGCCGCCCCGTCGATGTCACGCTCGGTGAGCGCCTTCTGGAACGTCGCCAGCCAGGTGTCCGCGCGGACAGCGGCGTCCGTGCGCTCGACCGTTTGACTCACTGGGGCCTCCTGCGAGGTGTAGGGAAGGGTGACCCTGCCATTCAACCGCCGCAATCTCCCCGGCGCACCTATACAGACGGCTGGGGCCGTCCACCGGGGAGTGATCCGGATGGCGCCGTCGAGGCGGATGACCTCAGATGTTCCGCCCCCAGGGATATCGATGGTGACGTTGTGCGAGGATCGGCTCTCGGACATGGTCACTATCAGCGAAAGTCCAGCCGCGACAGCGGATCGCCGCGGACCTGCAGCAGACGGTGTCTCGTCGCCATGTCGACGAGAACAGAGGATGGCCGCGGGCCTGGGCTTGGCCGCGGCGGCGCTGGCCCTGGCGGTGCCGTTCCTGCCGGTGCAGCAGAGCACCGAGGTGCTGCGCTGGCCGACGGCCGCGAACGGCACGGCACCGGTGACCAGTCCTCTGGTGACCCTGCGACCCCTGCGGCTCGACGCCACGGTGAGTTGCGCGTCCATCCGCGATCTCGACGCCCGAAGTTCCGCGCCGGCGGCGATGTTCTCGACTACGCCACCGGCCTCGCCGGACGGTCCGACGGTCGGCATGGCGGTCACGGTCAATGACGGGGTGGTCACGGTCGACAACCGCGGCAGGAAGCTCGCCGAGGTTATTGTCCCGTCAGGTGCCTGCACCCTCGGGGTGGCGTCTGACGCCACCCGCACGACCGTGACCATCGGAAGCACTACGCTCGTCGATCTTGCTGGTGACGAGCGCCCGCAGGTCGTGGGCGTCTACTCGCAGCTCGACTCCACGCGCGACACGGTGGCCGACACGTCGGTCGAGGTCACGGTGGACAATCGGTTCGACAGCGTTCCAACGCCGCTCAAGACCGCAACCGGGGTGCTCGCAGTACTGGCGCTGTTACTCACCCTGTGGGCGCTGCGGCGCGTTGATGACGGCGACGGCCGCCGGATCTCCCGCGGAGGATGGCGGCCGTGGCTCGGGGGATGGCGGCCGTGGCACGGGGGACGCTGGCGCGGGTCCGACCCGTTACGGGACGTCTCGGTGCTGGTGGTGCTCGCCGGGTGGCTCGTGGTGGGCAGCATGACCTCCGACGACGGTTACATCCTGCAGATAGTCCGGTCCGCCCGGGCCTCTGGCTACATCGGCAACTACTACCGGTGGTTCAACGTGCCGGAGGCTCCGTTCGGTTGGTTCTACGAGATGTACGCGGCGTGGGCGAACGTGAGCGAGTCGGTGCTGTGGATGCGGGTGCCCGCGTTCCTGATGGGTGTGGCGTGCTGGCTGTTGATCAGCCGCGTGATGCTGGTGCGGTTGGGTGGTGTGGTGCGCCGGAGCCGGGCGGCGGGTTGGGCGGCCGCCATGGTGTTCCTCACGTTCTGGCTGCCGTTCAACAACGGCCTGCGGCCCGAGCCGGTCGTGGTGATCGCGGCGACGGTTGCCTACGTCGCGGTGGAGCGGGCGCTGGCGACCCGACGGTTGGGTCCGATCGCGATAGCGCTCATCGCTGCGGCGTTCGCCTTGGCGGCCACTCCGACCGGGCTGATCGCCATCGCCCCGTTCCTGGCCGCCGCGCAACCCCTGGCGCGGTTGCTGCGCACTCGTGCCGCGACGGTCGGCTGGGTCACCGTGTTGGCCCCGCTTCTGGCCGCCGGCACGATCGTGCTGGTCGCGGTCTTCGGCGACCAGACCTACGCGACGATCGCCGAGGCGACGAGGGTGCGCACAGAGATCGGCCCGAACGTGTCCTGGTTCAACGAGCTCTACCGCTACACATTGCTGTTCTCCCCGACCCGCGACGGCTCGCTGGCCCGCCGGTTCCCGGTGCTGCTCACGATGCTGTGCGCGATCGTGTCAGCGGCGGTGCTGATCCGGCGCGGGCGTATCCCCGGTGCCGCGTTGGGGCCCAGCCGCAGAATGATCGGCTGCACATTGCTGTCGTTCGCGATGCTGGCATTGACCCCCACGAAATGGACGCATCACTTCGGGGCGTTCGCCGCGCTCGGCGCGGGTGTCGTTGCGCTCGCTGCGCTCGCGAGCAGCGTCGCGGTGCTGCGGTCGCGCCGCAACCGGTCGTTGTTCCTGACCGGGGTGCTCGTCGTCGCCGCGCTGGCGTTCACCGGCCCCAACACCTGGTGGTACGTCTCGAACTGGGGCGTCCCGTGGTTCGACAAGCCGCCTTCAATCGGTCCGATCTCCGCCAGCTTGCTACTGCTGCTGGCCGCCTCGGCCGCGCTGATCATCGCCATGGTCGAGCACCTGCGCGGCCCCGAAGCGAGCAGGCCGGAGAAGAACGGAGCCGGATCGCGCACGGCAGGCCGGTCGCGGTCGCGAATGCGGGCTTTGACCCTCGGCACGGCACCGCTGGCCATCATCTGTGGCCTGCTGGTGCTCTTCGAGATCGCGTCGCTGGTGAAGGGCGTGCAGAAACAGTCCGCCAGCTACTCCCTGGCTGCCGCCGCC
Source organism: Pseudonocardia sp. (assembly GCA_046595345.1). Taxonomy (GTDB): domain Bacteria; phylum Actinomycetota; class Actinomycetes; order Mycobacteriales; family Pseudonocardiaceae; genus Pseudonocardia. The sequence goes on along the minus strand of JBKJPD010000330.1, from coordinate 3,437 downwards.
GTGACCGACCCGACCGGCTGCGGACTGACATCCAAGCTGATGGTGGAGACCGACCCGGCCGCCGGGTTGTTGCCTCCCGCCGGGCCGTCGCAGCAACCCCAAGATTCCCCCCGCAGCGACGGGTTCACCACCGGTGCGCTGCCCGCGACCGGTCCCGGGTCTCTCCGCGACGACGACGGCCGCGGCGGCAACGACCCGTCCGTCCGCATCCCGGACGCACGAGTCGGAACCGTGCTCAGCAGCTACCGCCCCGGCACCGGCGCCACCGGCACCCTCCGAACAGGCTGGTATGTCCTGCCCGCCTCTGTGCTGCGCGGCGAGGCTCCCCTCGTGCTCGGTGTCGGTGGACAGATCGGAAACGGCAACTCTGTGACCGTGCAGTTCGGCCGGGCCGGTCCCGGCGGTGTCACACCGACCGCGGAGACCGGCGTCGACGGGGCCACCAATACGGTCTCGGCGACCCCCGATCCCAGTGGCACATCCGCGTCACCACCCAACGGCAGTTGGCGCGACGTGCGCCTGGACCTCACCCCGCAGGCCGCGCAGGGCCCGGACCGGGTCAGAGTGAGCGTCACGGACAAGGCGCTCAGTGAGGACGGCTGGATCGCGGTGACCCCACCCCGGGTGCCGAGGCTCACCCCGCTGCTCGACCTGGTCCGGGGTTCGCAGGGCTACCTCGACTGGCCCATCCCCTTCGTGCACCCCTGTCTGGCCTCGTTCGACATCAACCGCGGAGTGGCCAACGTCCCCAGCTACCGGGTGCTCGCCGACCCCCAACAACGCCAGGTCGGCGACGACTGGTCCAGCGCCCCGACAGCCGGGCCACTGTCATGGATCCCGCTGGTGGCCCGGCAACGGGTCGTGCCCACCTATTTGACCGGCGATTGGGGCCGCGATTGGGGACAGTTGCGTCTCACCGAGCCCTACCAGCCCGACGCGGGCCGCCCCGACGAGATCCGCGGCGAGACCCAGGTGTGGGGCTGGCAGAACGCCGGTCCGATCGGCGACCCACCCACCGGAAAGATCTCCACCACCCGCTGACAGACCGCCACGGGCACCTGCGGGTCAGCTCCGGGACCCACCACCGATGACGGCATCGACCTCCTGCGGCCCGAGCCGGGCGAGAAGCACAGGGCCAGCTGCCGGTGCGCCAGCGCTGACAACCTTCGGCCAAGGAAGCCAGGGAAACCGCGTGGCTGATCCTGGATGTGGAGGTCCGGCCATGATCGGAGTGACGAATACGTTGTCGCTGACCATTCCCGTGGTGAGCATCGCGATGGCTGTGGGGGATCCGCAGCGCCGTGCCCTGCACGACCGGGTGGCCGGCACGAGGGTCGTGCAGGCCCGAGAATGCGTACGGGGCGCACGACGAGGCGTGCCCGGTCCGCTGGCCGCTACTTCCAGCGGTTGATGAACCCGACCGTCGCCGTGTTGATCTCATCAGGGTTGGATGCGCTCAGGAAGTGTTGACCGCCCTCGACAACCCGCAGCTCAGCGTCGACAGCGTTGACGAACCGCCTGATCTCGTCCTCGGCGTTGGGCACTGAGTACACCTGATCTGCGGTGCCCTGCATCCACAGGACCGGACATCTCACACTGTCCAGTCGACCGTGCAAGCCGTCCCGATCGCGCAGATTGATAGTGCTGATCCGGAGCCGCTGGCGTCCCGCATCACCGGCGTAGTTCTTCTGGTGTGTCGTATGCCAGAACGAACGCTCATCGGGTGCTACGTCCTCCCCGAGGCCGGCCCCGAGGACGGCATCGATGAACTCACCCGGAACGACCCAGTCGTCGCCTACGCTCTCGGCCAGCGCGTCGACGGAAGGGGTGCAGAAGTCGATTCCGTCCCAGCACCCCAGGTCGCGACTCCGCTGACTCTCGTAATCCATCGAGGTGCCGAGCGGAATAATGCCTTTCACCGCGGCGGGGGCGAGCATCGCCATGCGGGCGGCCACCCATCCGCCTTGCGACGTACCCAGAACGAATGCCTCGGAGACACCCAGTGCTCTAAGAACCTGCAGGTTGGCGATGGCACTGTCCCAATAGGTGAACTGTTCGTACGTGGAGCGCGTCTCACCGTGGCCGTACAGCTCGACGGCGAGCAAGTTGGCGACTTCGCTCAGTTTTTCATCAGCGAACTGGGGCCGATACAGCTCGACCGAGGTGCTGAACGAGTTGACCATGACTAACGTCGGGAGCGAGGAATCGTAGGACTTGCCGAATTTGTAGCCGATAGTCGAGGTGCCGAGATGGGGCACGGTGACCGTTTGGACCTCGTTACTCATGAACTCTCATCTGGGTGGCTGCTCACGGGAAAGGACCCGATGCACGACCGGTGACAAAGTGGGTCAGACCGACGAGTAGCGGGTGTAGTCATGATGGACTCGTTCCCGGCAGGGGTCAATCGGGACCTTCTCCCCCGTGCACCGGTCCTGGTGGTGGTCTCCCCGCGACGCGGGCTCGTCCCTGCCGGTCCCGTCCTGGCTGGCCGTCTCGGCGCACCACCGCCCCCCCTGATCTTCGAAGCGGTGTCGGGTTCAGGCCGAGGCGTGTCCGGGGACCCGGAACGATCGTCATCTTGAAACCGAGCGGGCACGGGGATCGGCGGTGGCAAGCCACTCGCAGCCCCACGAACTGCGGAAGCTCCCCTGCGTGCCGCCGAACGGCCAAGCTCGGGCAACGGGATGTGCACGAGCGATCAGGGTCTCTCCGATGCGGTACACCGCATTTGGAGCCCATACGGATTAGCTCGACGGATCGGGCGTCAAACCCAGCCCGTTGACAGGGCCTCCTACTGCTGGCCCCCGCTGACCAGGGGTGTTGCTACGACGCTATGACGCTGCCCAGCTCCCACACGAGAATGCACCGCCCAGATGACCCGGCCGGAAGCGCTACTTCCGTCTGCCCTTGGTGAAGTACAGAGCCGGACCGACGAAGTTTACGGCGATGATCGCCGCCCAAACTGCCTTGCGGCCGTTGACCTTCTCCGGCGGACGGATGGCAAGATCTGTCCACGCCGTCGCGGCCAGGGACAACTGGATCGACACCAGTGTCAGCACCGCCGTCCGCTGCCCGCTGCTAAGTTTCGTCCATCTCATCTTCGTGCGCATCAAGGCCTCTCTCCCGCTCGATCACCTTGGGGCACGATACTCAGGCATCGACGATCACTCTCAACGCGTTAGGGCCCGCGCCATCTAGCGGTATCAAGAGACCGCCACTTATAGCGACGGCTCAGCCTGGATCCACCGTTGATCTTGTTGTTCTCTCGTAGTTGATCTCGGGTTGGGCGCTGTGATGCGCGGGCGTGGTCAGGCTGCCGGTCTGTCCGGCTCTTGCACTGTTGGTCTCCGGTCGGGCCTGTGTCTGCCGGTAAAGCCGCGACCTGCGCCCTGTTTGGCGTAGCCGTAGGTCTGGCGGATGGTGTCGTCGATGTTGAC
>JBKJPD010000350.1:0-2842 GCA_046595345.1 Pseudonocardia sp. | reverse complement strand
GTGAAGGGGCAGGCGTCGTCTCCCAGCCGCTTCTTCGGGTCGAACGCGCAGCTTCGGCAGTGGTCCGACATCTTGTTGAGATAGGCCCCACCGGAGCTGTACGGCTTCGTCGCCATCATCCCGCCGTCGGCATGCTGGCTCATCCCGATCACGTTGGGGGGCATCACCCACGGGAACCCGTCGACGAACGCGGTGGCGAACCAGTCCGAGAGCTCCGCGGGCCGGTAGCCCCGTTGCAACGCGTGGTTGCCCAGCACCATGAGGCGCTGGATGTGGTGGGTCCAGCCACGGTCGCGCACCCCCTCCAGCGCGGTGCTCAGGCACTTCGCGGTGACGGCGTCGACGTCGAGGGACGTCCACCAGTCGGGCAGCGGCGTGTGGGCCTCCAGGGCGTTGCGGCGGAGGTAGGAGCGACCGAAGCGCCAGTACAGCTGCCAGGTGTACTCGCGCCAGCCCAGGATCTGCCGGATGAAGCCCTCCGCGCTCGGCAACGGGACATCCCCGGTGCGGTAGGCCGCCTCGGCCGCGCGGACGGCGTCGAGCGGGTGCAGCACGCCCAGGTTGAGCGGTACCGACAGCAGTGAGTGCGCCATCGCCCAGTCCTCGGTGAGCATCGCGTCCTCGTGCGGGCCGAAGTGGGGCAGCCGCACCTGCACGAAGTGCGCGAGGGCACGCCGCGCCTCGTCGGCGGTGACGGCGAACCAGCGTGGCCCGTCACGACCCACCGTGGGCAGGTCCATCGCGTCCAGATCGACACGGACGCGGGCGTCGATCTCGTCCTCGGGGGGCTGCCACGGACCGGGGACGTCGAGCATCGCCGTGCCCTTCGGCGGGGGTTCGCGGTTCTCGTGGTCGTAGTTCCACTTCCCACCGACGGGCTCACCCGCGTCCATGAGCACGTCGAAGCGGCGGCGCTGGGATCGGTAGAAGTCCTCCATCCGGAACGTCTCGCGGCTGCCGGCCCATTCGTCGAATTCGGTGCGCGGGAGTAGGTGCGTCGGGGTGCGGAGCACCTCGGCGACCAGACCTTCCTGGCGGAACCGCTCGACGAGGTCCGCCGCGGCATGTGAGGTCGGCTCGTGCACCACCACCGGACGTCCGACCTGCTCCAGCGCCTCGCGGTAGGTCTCGGTGCGCAGGTAGGTGGCGCGGTCCCCGAGCTCGTCGGCTACGTGGCGCATGCCCGACAGCACCAGGTGCAGCTTCTGGCGGTGGAACCGGCGACGGCGGAGCAGCCGCGCCGATTCGACGAGGACGACCTCGCGGTGCCGGTGCTCGTCGGTGCTGTGGACATGCGGGCCCAACTGGTCGCCGAAGATCCACAGCGGCTCGTCCGACATGGCGTCAGTCTGCGGGTGAGGCCAGGATGTCGCGCGCTGAGCGCAGCCTGTGCATGGTCCGACATGGATGGTCGAGCGGGGTTACGCTCCCGTTATGACTCAGCTCGCCGACGCGGCGCAGGCCCCCGAGCCCGACCACGACGACCACGCCGACCACCGCCACGCCGACGTGTCGGGGGGCTGGCTGCGCGCGGCCGTCTTCGGCGCGATGGACGGCCTCGTCACCAACATCGCGATCGTCGCCGGTGTCGGGGGAGCCGGTGCGGACCGCCAGGTGATCATCCTGACCGGGATGGCGGGCCTCGTCGCGGGAGCGTTCTCGATGGCGCTCGGCGAGTTCGCCTCCGTCGACACGCAGAACGACGCCGTCGCCAACGAGGTGCGGGCGGAGCGCGCCGAGATCAGTCGCCACCCCGAGGCCGAGCAGGCCGAACTGGCCGCCTCGTACGAGGGGATGGGCCTGACCCGGCAGACCGCCGCAGCCGTGGCTCGTGAGGTGCACTCTGACCCCGAGCTCGCCATCAGGGTGCACATCACCCAGGAACTCGGCGTCAACCCGGACGACCAGCCCTCGCCGTGGACGGCCGCGATCTCCTCGTTCCTCGCGTTCTCCGTCGGCGGGATCTTCCCGCTGATCTCCTACCTGCTCGGTTACTCCTCCCTCGCGCTCGGGCTGCTCGTCGGCGCGGTGGGGCTGTTCGCCGCCGGCGCGCTGACCTCCCGGTTCACCACCCGGGCGTGGTGGCTGGCCGGGGCGCGCCAGCTGATGTTCGGCGTCATCGCGGCGGGCGCGACCTACCTGGTGGGCATGCTGATCGGCGTCGGCGTGACCGGATAGGTGCGTCGAGATCTGCGGTTCTCGTGGTTGGAACGGCGGCGAACGCCCACAGAGCGGTCCTCGCCGCAGACACTCCCCTACGACGTGGACACTCCCCTACGACGCAGTCACTCCCGGCAGGCAGTGGGCGCCATGTCCGTGGCGGCCACTGAGTCCCGTACCAGGGTCTCGGGGGCGCGGATCCAGAAGCCCAGCGCCACCAGCGCCACCGCGCCCGTGAGGGCGAACGCCGCGGGGAAGCCGACGGCCTCGGCGATCGCACCGGCCAGTACCGGGCCGATGATCGCGCCGGTGTCGGCAGCCATCTGGAACCCCGCGAGGACCGTGCCACCGCGGGCACGGGAACCGATGATGTCGGCGACGGCCGCGTTCATCGGCGGGTTCACCAGACCGCCGCCCAGGCCCGCGACCAGGCTCACGACGAGGAACAGCGTCGGTGAGGTCACGAAACCGAGCGCACCGGTCGCGAGCCCGGAGACCGCGAGGCCCGCGAGCATCGGGGGCCGACGCCCGATGCGGTCGGTGAGGCGCCCGGTCACCACCAGGGTGGCGGCGTTGCCCGCCGCGAACGCCGCCAGCGCGATGCCGGCCCAGGACTCCGGCTGGCCCAGCGCCTCGACGACCAGCAGCGGCACCAGCGCGACGCGCACCCCGAACACGGCCC
>JBKJPD010000329.1:0-8636 GCA_046595345.1 Pseudonocardia sp. | reverse complement strand
TGGGCCGCCGGTGCTGCCACCCGCAGGTGCCTGAGCGACCCGCCCACCCGGCACCACGTCGGCGACATCAGCACCCGGCCGCACCACATCGCCCACCTCAACGGTGGCGCCAGCCGGTCACCACCGCCCCAGCGTCCATCGAGAACCGGCTCGTCGGGGCTGGGCTGCTCCTTTCCGAGGTGCAGCGCGCCCGCATCCGCGGCGTCGGGTTCCTGATCGTGGAGCTGCTCACCGTCACCACGATCGCGGTCGTGCAGCTCACCCACGCACCGCGCCGCAGCGGTCCGGGCAACCGCGCCCTGACCGCACTGCGATCCGAGCACCACCTCTCGCCTGCGTCAGCGCCGGACTGGACCGTGTACGGGCCCGTGGGTGCTGCGCTGGGTATCGAGATCTTCGGGATGGGCGCGCTCTGGATAGCCGACCCGGCCTTCGCCGACGAGATCGCCGCCCAGCGGGTCGCGGCCGGCGGCAGTGACAGCGGCAACTGTTGGAGCGGCAGCGGGGGCTTCGACAGCGGGGGCGGCGGTTGTGGCGCTGGTGGGGACGGCTGAGCCGCCCTCCGGCGTCGGCGTCTGACGGTGCCCGGAGATCGCCGGTCGGATCGCCGAACGGGCCGGCCTCGGCTTCTGCGAGGTCACCGCCGAATCACCCGCCCCGCAGTCCCGCCTCGAGGGGTGGCGGAACTGCGGGGGCGGGGGTGGCCGCGCGGCTCCACTTCACCGTGAGGGGACCGCGGACGTCGGTTACGCCACACCCGGGCACGTCGGTCATAGCCACAGCGCACCTCTAAACTGCCCGGTAACCACGCGCCGGGGCAGGGTTCCCCGGGCATCCACGAGGAGGCCGACCGTGCCGCGCCTGAGCAAGATTCTCGTCGCGAACCGCGGGGAGATCGCCGTTCGCGTGATCCGCGCATGCCGGGATGCCGGTCTGTCCAGCGTCGCGGTGTACGCCGATCCCGATCGCGACGCCCCGTTCGTCCGCCTCGCCGACGAGGCGTTCGCCCTCGGCGGCAGCACCGCCGCCGACACCTACCTGGTCATCGACAAGATCATCGGTGTCGCGAAGCGGGCGGGAGCCGACGGGATCCACCCCGGCTACGGCTTCCTGTCCGAGAACGCCGAGTTCGCGCAGGCCGTCCTCGATGCCGGGGTCATCTGGATCGGCCCCAGCCCGCAGGCCATCCGCAACCTCGGCGACAAGGTCTCCGCACGCCACATCGCGACCCGCGCCGGGGCTCCGCTCGTCCCGGGCACGAACGACCCGGTGAAGGGCTCCGACGAGGTCGTCGCGTTCGCCGAGGAGTTCGGCCTGCCGGTCGCGATCAAGGCGGCGTTCGGGGGTGGCGGCCGCGGGATGAAGGTCGCCCGCGAGATGAAGGAGATTCCCGAGCTCTACGAGTCGGCGGTCCGCGAGGCCACCGCGGCGTTCGGACGCGGCGAATGCTTCGTCGAGCGGTACCTGGACAAGCCGCGCCACGTCGAGGCCCAGGTGCTCGCCGACACCCACGGCAACGTGATCGTCGTCGGCACCCGCGACTGCTCGCTGCAGCGCCGCTTCCAGAAGCTCGTCGAGGAGGCCCCCGCGCCGTTCCTGTCCGACGAGCAACGCGCCACGATCCACGCCTCGTCCAAGGCCATCTGCAAGGAGGCCGACTACCACGGCGCAGGAACTGTCGAGTTCCTCGTCGGACAGGACGGGCTGATCTCGTTCCTCGAGGTCAACACCCGGCTGCAGGTGGAGCACCCCGTCTCGGAGGAGACCAGCGGCCTCGACCTGGTGCGCGAGCAGTTCCGCATCGCCGAGGGCGACAAGCTCAACCTTACCGAGGACCCGGCGCCGCGGGGCCACTCGATCGAGTTCCGGATCAACGGCGAGGACCCCGGGCGCGGCTTCCTGCCCGCGCCGGGCATCGTCACATCGATCTCGTTCCCCGCGGGGCCGGGCGTGCGGGTCGACGCGGGCGTCGAGTCGGGCTCGGTGATCGGCGGACAGTTCGACTCGTTGCTGGCCAAGCTGATCGTCACCGGATCGGACCGTGCGCAGGCGCTGCAACGCTCCCGCCGGGCGCTGGCCGAGTTCCAGGTCGAGGGCATGGCGACAGTGCTGCCGTTCCACCGGGCCGTCGTGTCCGACCCCGCGTTCGCCTCCGACGAGTTCACGGTCCACACGCGGTGGATCGAGACCGAGTGGAACAACACCATCACCCCGTTCGAGGGCGGCGCAGAGGCGGAGGAGGCCGCTCCACGGCAGTCCGTCGTCGTCGAGGTCGGAGGACGCCGCCTCGAGGTCTCACTTCCCGGCGACCTCGCCTTCGGCGGGGGCGGATCGGCCCCGACGAAGGCGACGCCCCGCAAGCGCGGCGGCAAGGGCGGATCGGCGGTGTCCGGCGACGCCGTCACCGCGCCGATGCAGGGCACGATCATCAAGGTCGCGGTGTCCGACGGGGACATCGTCTCCGCGGGTGACCTGGTCGTCGTGCTGGAGGCGATGAAGATGGAGAACCCGGTCACCGCCCATAAGGGTGGGACGATCACCGGACTGTCCGCCGACGCCGGCAGCCCCGTCTCCCAGGGCGCTGTCATCTGCGAGATCAAGGAGTAGATACGGACGCCGTCGAGATCAACGCCGGCGCCTGGTACCTGCGCGTGTTGCGGGCCGACGACCGGATCGACGACCGGCCCGCCATCGTCGCGTCGTGCGCGGACCCCGAGATCCAGCGCTGGCGCCGCCGCCCTCCTCCCGACACCGCCGAGGCCGAGGCCTATATCCACCGCCGCGCACGCGACTGGACGCGCGACGAGCGGTACACGTGGGCGGTCTGCGATCCGACCACCGGCGAGATGCTCGGTGAGGTCGAGCTCGCCGCGCTCGACCTCACGATGGGCACCGCCGAGGCGGCGTGCTGGGCGCTGCCGGCAGCCCGGCGCCGCGGCATGAGCGGTACGGCGCTGGCGGCCGTTCTACGCTTCGGCTTCGGGGGGCTCGGCCTGCACCGGGTCTCCTACCTGTGGGCCGAGGGCAACGCGGCGTCCGCCGCGGTCGCGGCCCGCTGCGGCTTCCGGGCCGAGGGGCGCATGCGCGAGGCGTGGTCGGTGGACGGCCGCCGCGTCGACGTCCTGATCACCGGCCGGTTGGCGACCGACCGTTGACGGTAGACGATCTTTGACCTAAGGTCATCGGGCCAGGCTTTTCCACAGCGACCCCGCACCGTGCTGTACAAGTGCATAGCGGAAAGCAGTGACGCAACCCGTGTGACCATCCACGGGGCCCGGTTCCTCCGCCACGCGGAAGTGCCGCGCCGCGGATCCGTTCACCACGCAGGCTTCGGCCGCGCCGTGAACAAGTCCCCAATCACATCGGCGACTTGGATCCGTCATGCCCCTCGACATCTCGTACGTGACCACCCACATCCACACCGACGGGCCGATCCCCGGCCCACACTCTCTGCTCACCGTCACCGCCGTCGGACACAACGTCGACGGTGACCTGCTCGGCACGTTCACCACGAACGTTCGAGAACTCCCCGGTGCCACCCTGCACCCGGTTGCCCTCCAGGACTGGAGGCAGCGGGCGGAGGACTGGCTCTGCACCCGCCGGTCAAGCCGCCCACCCGCCCCCGCGATGACCGCCTTCACCCGCTGGATCGATGCGCTTCCCGGCGAGAAGGTGTTCGTCACCGACACAGTGGAACCGGACTACCTGTTCCTGTACTGGTATCTACAGCGTTTCACCGGGCAATGGCCCTTCGCCCGGACGAGCACCGAGGTCGGCCTCTACGCCGACCTCACCCCGACGACGCACTGTCCGCTGACCGGTTGCCGGTCACTGGCCAGGACGAGCTGACGGCTAACAGCCGGTGCGGTAGCCACTGCACCGGCTGTTGCCGTTCTCCCACGGGGATGTCGGCCGCCGCGCTACCCGTCGGGCCGTGCGACCGAGGCTTCTCGGTGATCACCAGCGGCATCGAGCGGGTCACCGCGGGTGGTTCCGACGATGAGATCATCGCGACCGTCGGCGGCGGTTCCCTGCCATGCTGCCCGGTCCACTGTGTTTCCGGACTCCTGCAGCGTCGAGATCGACACCGCCCGGGGCCGGCTCATCGACGTCCGGTGCCGTGACGGCGGTGACGTGACGGCGCTGACATACCGGCGCTGACCTGACGGCGATCCCCCAGGACGAGTTGCGCGCACGAGCCGAGGTCATCGCCGGCGACGACGAGGCCGACACCCGAGGAGCCACCAGTGACCGACCGCCCCACAGGCCGTACTCCGGCTCGAACCCCACCAGATCCCTCAACTGCGCGACGCCTTCGCGGAAGCGGCGGGATCGTTGAGGGAGAAGATCGCTCCACTCGGCAGGGAAGGCAGGGAACCCGACTCGGCGACCCGATCAGCGCGACCCTCGAGGCCCAGCACGACCGGCGGATCCTGAACGGCGACGGCTCTCCCAGCCAGTACCTGACCATGTTCCGCGACGAGCCCGTGAACTCCCTCCGGGCCCTCGAGTAGATCGAGACGACAACCCACGCCGGCAGGGCCACACCGGCACGGACCATCGCCGGGTCACCTCCCACCCCATGAACGCCCAGTATCCGGAGGATCACCGTGGCTGAGGCCGGGCCCGTCCTGAACAGGGTCGTTGCGCCGCGGCGCAACGTGCTGACCACCGTTGAGTTCGACGTGCTGTGGGAATGTCTCGGTCTCGGCCCGATACCCGTCGTGCTGCAGCTCCCGTCGCCAGGACGCACCGCGACCTACCGGCGCGACATGCGTGCGCAGGGCTGGCAGGCGCTGCGGGACCGGGGCCTGGCCGGGCCGTCGGGCGCCGATCCCGAGTTGGCCCGGCAGCTGCGCCTTCTCGTCCAACCGTCCGAGCAGCTGGAGCTCCGGGGCACCTGGGGTCACCACGTGCGGGCACTCGCGGTCGGCCGGACCGGGGCCGGGGTGCTCGCGGTCCGGCAGGACGCCACCGTCACCCTCGAATCCTGCGGCTCGCTTCCGGCCGCGCTGCTCGGCGTGCTGCCCTCCACCGATCCGAGACCGGGTCGCGCGACGACCGTCCCCACCATGGTGATCTCCGCCGGACTCGCCGTGCCGAGGACCGGGTCGCGGGCTGCGCTGATCGCGAGGGACCGCTCGGTCACCGAGGGGACGCTCCTGTCCCGGATGCTCGGGGCCGGCCGCGGGCGGGCCCAGATCGCCGCGCTGGTCACCGACACCTCCGGTGTGGCACGGCGCTCCGGCGGGGTGCTCGGTGTGCTCGACGGCACCAGCGGGCGGTACCTCGCGACCCGCCGGCTCGCCGAGGACGGCGTCGAATGGACGACCGTGGCGCCCACCGACGACCGCAGGCTCCGCCACCGGGTGACCGAACTGCTGGACGAGGCGCGAGCGTCGGTCGGCGCGTGCTGACTCCGGCGCCGGGCTTCAGCCCAGGTCGCCGTGGCGCATGAGCTGGCGACCGGCCTCGGTGATCGAGCCCGACAGCGACGGGTACACCGAGAATGTGTACGCGAGATCGGCGACGGTCAGTCCGTTCTGCACCGCCAACGCGATCGGCAGGATCAACTCGCTCGCCACCGGCGCGACAACGACCCCGCCGACCACCACCCCCGTCGCCGGGCGGCAGAACAGCTTCACGAAGCCACGGCGCAGGCCCTGCATCTTGGCCCGCGGGTTCGTCGCGAGCGGCAACATGATCGTGCGCGCGGGAACCTCGCCTGCGTCGATCGCGCGCTGGCTGATGCCCACGGTCGCGATCTCCGGGCGGGTGAACACCGCAGCGGCCACCGTCTTCAGTTTGATCGGCGTGACCCCCTCGCCGAGGGCGTGCCACATCGCGATCCGGCCCTGCATCGCGGCGACGGAGGCGAGCATCAGCAGGCCCGTGCAGTCCCCCGCCGCATAGACGCCGGGAACGCCGGTGCGGGAGACCCGGTCGACCGGGATGAACCCGTCGCGGCCGAGCTCGAGGCCGATCTTGTCCAGCCCGAGGTCGGTGGTGTTGGGCACCGACCCGACCGTCATCAGGGCGTGCGAGCCGGTGACCGTGCGACCGTCGGCCAGGGTGACGACCACGCCGTCGCCGTCACGACGCACCGAGTCGGCGCGGGCCTGCGAGAGGATCTCCACCCCGCGGTCGGCGAACACGTCCTGCAGTACGGCGGATGCGTCGGCGTCCTCGCCAGGGAGGACACGGTCCCGGCTGGACACGAGCGTGACCCGCGCGCCCATCTCGACATAGGCCGACACGAACTCCGCGCCCGTCACCCCGGAACCGACCACCACGAGGTGCTCGGGCATGGCCGGGAGGTCGTAGAGCTGGCGCCAGCTGAGGATCCGATCGCCGTCGGGTTTGGCGGAATCCAGCACGCGGGGAGTGGCGCCCGTGGCGATCAGCACGACGTCGGCGGGGAGCTCCTCGCGCCCACCCTCGGGAGTGCGGACCTCGACCAGGTGCTGCGCCCGCGTCGACGGCTCATCGCTGAAGGTGGCCGTCCCCTTGATGATCCGGACGCCCTCACGCTCGACGCGGGCCCGCACGTCGGCCGACTGGGCCTGCGCGAGCGCCTTGACGCGGCTGTTGACCAAGGGCAGATCGACGCCGATGGCCGACCGGTCGGCGGTGAGCCCGAGCTCGGGGGCCCGGTGAAGGTCGACGCGGATGCCCGCGGAGGCGATGAACGTCTTGGAGGGCACACAGTCGTCCAGGACGCAGGCACCACCCATACCGTCCCGCTCGACAACGGTGACATCGCTGCCGTGCTGAGCGGCCACCAGTGCGGCTTCGTAGCCCGCCGGGCCGCCGCCCATGATCACGATGCGCGTCACCCGACAGTGGCCTCCTTCGGAGTCTGAGTTCCCCGATCACGGTACGCGCGGGCGTCGGCACTACTCTGTGGCGGTGCCGTTGTACGCCGCCTACGGATCGAACATGGATCCGGCGCAGATGAAGGAACGTGCTCCGCATTCGCCGATGGCGGGTACGGGGTGGCTACAGGGTTGGCGCCTGACGTTCGGGGGCGAGGACTACGCCTGGGAGGGCGCGCTCGCCACGGTCGTCGAAGAGCCCGGCTCGCAGGTGTTCGTGGTCCTCTACGACGTCCCCGACCCCGACACCGACCAGCTGGACCGCTGGGAAGGCGGTGAGCTCGGCATGCACAAGAAGCTCCGGTTGCGGGTGCACACCCTTGAGGGCGACTCGCTGGCCTGGATCTACGTGCTCAATGCCTACGAGGGCGGCGTACCCAGCGCTCGTTACCTGGGCGTGCTCTCCGACGCCGCCGAGCTTGCGGGCGCCCCGGACGACTACGTGGCCGCGCTGCGGAGCCGTCCGAGCAGCAAGTCCGTCTGACCCCCACCCCCGCGAGTCGGGCTCCCCACCCCCGCGAGTCGGGGTCTCCGTGCGCGCGAGTCGGGGTCCCCACCCCCGCGAGTCGGGGTCTCCACCCCCGCGAGTCGGGGTCTCGAGCCGACCGTGGGGCACCCGGAACTTGTCACGCCCCGCGGCGGTACTCCTCCGGTGGCTCACGGTGTCGACGACCACGCAGCATCCCGATGGATCGGCGGCTCGTGTCGACGCCACGGCGCCGGAATGAGTCGTCCAGCTCCCGCTCGAACCTGCCCGGATCCCGGAGGTCGTCGGCCCACACCACGACGATGATCCAGCCGCGCCTGCGTAGGTCCTCGGCTCGCGCCTGGTCCGGCACTGTGCGATCGGCGTGCACGGCGTAGCCGTTGTACTCGAGCACGATGCGCAGGTCCGGCCACGCAAGGTCGAGCCGGTAGACCTCACGACCGTCAGGGCCGACAAGTGACCAGTTGGCCACAGGAGGCGGAAATCCCGAGTCGATGACGCGCCACAGCAGCCTGCTCTCGCCGGGCGACTCGGCCCGCCCGGTGGCGAGTCCGAGCAGTCGGGCTCCGCGACGGGTCCCGCGTGGATCCCGGCGCCGCGCCAGCTGCTCTCCGATCGTCGCGCGGAACTGCTCGCGTCGATCAGGTTCGATCATCGCGAGAGCCTCGTCCAGCACGGCCAGTGCCTCGGCCGGTCGTCGCCAGGTGCACAGGAGATCGGTCAGCGTGCGGTCGAGCCCGAGGACCGGCATGTCGAACACGATCGCCCGGTCCGCGTCCGGCAACGGTCCGTTGTGGATGACGAGGCCCGGGCGGGACCGCAGCCAGTGCCCGTACGGCGTCACGAGGTGGACCGGCGACGGCGGGGCCGACAGACATCCGTGCAGGTGCGCCGCGGTGGTCCCGGCCAGGAGAACCTCCGGCCCACCGAGTGCGACGGCGGCGGCAGCCAGGGTGAGCGGCACCGCGGCGCGTGCCGCGTCGACGAGCACCCCCGCCCACGGTGAGTGCCACTCGCCCGACTCCTGTGCCTGACGAACCCGGTAGCGACCGAACCGGGCGATGGCATCGACACGGGTAAACGCCCCGTGACGACCGAATCCGACCTCGTCCATATCGACGACGGTGGCCGACAAGCGACGGTCGGGGCAGCCCCATCTCGAATCTGTGGACAGCCGAGGCCCGATGTGGACTACTCGCCGGACAGCAACCGGGCCGCGACGAGGCGAGGCCCCGACTCGCGCGCACCTAGAGCCCGACTCGCGGGCGCTCAGT
>JBKJPD010000297.1:0-4478 GCA_046595345.1 Pseudonocardia sp. | reverse complement strand
CCACCGCTCCTACGCCCTACCGCTGCTGCTCCAGCCCCGCAACGTCCACCTGGACGTTCCAGGCCCGTGAGTGCAGCGGCCGCAGCGCACCCGAGAGCAGGTCGACGGCCATCGGGTTCATCGATGCGACCAGCCCGTGCAGGTCGGCGGTGGCCCGCTCGACCACCTCGGCCTCCGGCAGTTCGAGCCGCGCGGCGAGGTCACGGACCTCGCGCCGGAACTCGGGGCTGCCGTCGATGGCCTCGACGATCTGCTTGGGCACCAGGTAGCGATCGCCGACCAGCGCGCGCTCGGCCCGTTCCAGCGCGAGCGTGGCCTGCCCTACGACGAAGCCGCCGAACGACCCTGCACCGGAGCCCTGGCCCGCGTGGCGTCGTTGCAGCTCGGCGACGGTGGCGGGCTCGGCGACGACGACGGCCGCGCGGTCGGGTTCGCGGCGCGCGATACGGGCCTGCGCGCGGGCGGGTGGATGGCGCGGGTTGGTCAACGACGCGACGTCGGACCAGCGCACCCGCCGCTGCCCATTGCGCTCACGTGGGCGCCAGGCGACCCGCACGGCGGTCACCACCGTGTCCGGTCCGGACTCGGCCAGCAGCTGCCCCAGCCCCGGTCCGTGTATGGGACGCACGGCCACGGGGTCCGGTTCCGCGCGCCCCATCCACTCCTTCACCAGGCCACGCTCGACCTCACTCAGCACGTCCACCAGCAGGATCACGGCTGTCCCGGCGCTCCCCTGCGACCCGTCCATGCATGCCCTTCTGCCGTCGACGTCCCATCCTGGCCCATGGATGCGCGTTCCGCGGAACGCGCTGGGCGCCGGCGCCACGGGCCGGGCCGGGCCCCGTTGCAGCGGGAAAGCGAATACCGCCCCGACACCGGCCCGTTCCACGACGGCGTCGGTGTACACCGGCCACCGGCTGGTCTCCGCGGCGCCGCACATGTCGGCTGTCAACACCGGCCGCCCGGTGCGGGGCGCATCCAGGCACGCCCCTTCGCCGAGGCTGAACTGCGGATCCTCCGGTAGATCGGCGGTGGGGCCGGTCGCCGACAACCTCTCCCGCAGCGTGCTGGACGGGTGCATCGAGATGGCCGCGCCGTCGTTCAACCACCGGACGCCGGCCGGTCCGTCGCAAGGAAGGGGCTCGGGTCGCTGCCTGCGCGCGCACCGGAATCGAGCCAGCGTGCGAAGCCGTCGTGGTCCCGCCTCTCGAGCTCGTCGAGAAGGTCCTCCCGGATTCGGACCAGCTCCCAACGACGGGGTCCGGCCGGGATGTCGAGCATCGCGAAGTAGCTGCGCTGCCACGCGGCACAGAGCTCCGACGTGGTGCGGGTGACCGGCGGGGACGGCACATCCACGGCCGGACCCGGCGGGGCCCGCGGCGGGGCCGGGCCGGGCCGACGCCATAGCCACGCCACCAGGCCCGTCGCGACAGCGGCCAGGAAGACGATTCCGCTTGCCGCGCCCATCAGCACCACCAGACCGACAGCGACGAGCCACCCGGCTGCGGTGGACGCGGCGACCAGTACCCCGGCGCGACGACCCTGGGCCCCGAGGATCGTGCTGCCGGTGTCGGCCCCGGATTCGGCCGACTTCCCCTGTGGGCTGCTCACCGCCACCACAACGCCGGCCAGCATGCCGAACGCCACACCTCCCAGCGCCACGGCGGGAACCACCAGTAGCCCGATCGCTGTCAGGACGAGGCCGACGACGAGCACCGCGGCGCCGAGGATTCGGACAACGATTCGGACCTTCACGGTCACGGTCCGGACGTCGACGTGCAGGACGGGGGAGTAATGGTTGCGGTGGTCACGGGAGGGCTGGCTCCTCGAGCGTCGGTCGATGCCGACCACCGTGTTCGGGCCGCCCAGCCGGCCCGCGTGCCGGTGATAGCCATGGGCGGTACGTCAGGCCACCGCTCCCGACCTGACCTGCCGGCCACAATCACACTCGGCGTACCCGCGACCCGACGATAAACACCCCGTCAGCAGCACCGCATCAGCATCCGATACACCGGGGTCCGGGGCGTAAAGCTGAACAGATAGCTCAGGGCAGATAGCCTAGGGCCGACCGCAGCGCGGCTGCAGCCTCGTGGTCCGTTCGGGACCGTCGGTCACCCGAACGGTCCAGTGCTCGTCCGACCCGGCCGGTGAACATCGCCGTCCGGTCAGCCGTCACCCGACCGGTCAGCCGTCCTACAGTGCTGGCATGACCGACAGCGGCGCCAGGAGGGTCGACCTCACCTACGGCGCCTACCTGCACCTGGACGAGCTGCTGTCCGCGCAGCATCCGGTGAGCCGCCCGGTGCACCACGACGAACTGCTGTTCGTCGTGCAGCACCAAACCTCGGAGTTGTGGCTCAAACTCGTGCTGCATGAGCTGCGGGCGGTGCAGGACCGGTTCGCGGCCGATGATCTGCGCCCCGCCCTCAAGGGGCTGGCCCGCGTCAAGCACATCCAGCGGACGCTGACCGACCAGTGGTCGGTCCTCGCCACCCTGACCCCGTCGGAGTACGCGGAGTTCCGCGGCTTCCTCGGGACGTCGTCGGGGTTCCAGTCCGACCAGTACCGGGCCGTGGAGTTCGTGCTGGGCAACAAGGACGCCGCGATGCTCGCCATGTTCGATCACGACGAGCGGGCCCGCGCCCTGCTCGCCGACCTGCTCGCACGGCCCAGCGTCTACGACGAGTTCCTGCGCTACCTCTCCCGCCACGGGCACGACATTCCTGTCGCCCTGCTGGAGCGCGACGTGACCCGGGCACACGTCTACTGCGCCGAGCTCGTGCCGGTGTTCCGGCGGATCTACGAGAACGCGCAGGATTTCTGGGAGGCCTACGAGACCTGCGAGGAGCTCGTGGACCTGGAGGAGAACTTCCAGCTGTGGCGGTTCCGGCATCTCAAGACCGTCGAGCGGATGATCGGGGTGAAGCGCGGCACGGGTGGCTCCAGCGGCGCCGGATTCCTGCGCAAGGCGATGGACCTGACATTCTTCCCGGAGCTCTACGCGGTACGAACGGAGATCGGCCAATGACATCGGACGGTGACGGGGTCCGCGCAGTGCGTGAGCCCCTCGAAGCCCGTGCCGCCGAACTCGACGCCACCGACCCGCTGGCCGGGTACCGGGACCGATTCCTGCTCGACCCCGGGATCGTCGCCTATCTGGACGGCAACTCGCTCGGCCGCCCACCCGCGGTCACCGCGCAACGGCTCGACCGGTTCGTCCGCGAGGAGTGGGGCGGGCGTCTCATCCGGGGCTGGACCGACGAGGGGCCGGCCGGGGCGTGGATGGGCTGGCCGGAGCGCGTCGGCGACCGGCTCGCCGCGGCGGCACTCGGGGCCGCACCCGGGCAGACCGTCGTAGCCGACTCGACGACCGTCCTGCTCTACAAGCTCGCCCGAGCGGCCGTCGACATCTCGCCAGGCCGTCGCGAGATCGTGGTGGACACCGACAACTTCCCCACCGACCGCTATGTCGTGGAGGGCATCGCGGCCGAGCGCGGTTGCGTGCTGCGGTGGATCGAGACCGACCAGGCCGCCGGGATCACCCCCGACCAGGTGCTCGCGGCCGTCGGCCCGGACACGGCGCTCGTGCTGCTCAGCCATGTGGCCTACCGCTCCAGCTGGCTCGCCGACGCCGCGACTATCACCGGACTGGTGCACGACGCGGGCGCGCTCATGCTGTGGGACCTGAGCCACTCGGTCGGGTCGGTCGAGCTGGAGCTGGATGCGTGGGGCGTGGACCTGGCCGTCGGCTGCACGTACAAGTACCTCAACGGCGGGCCGGGCTCCCCTGCGTTCGGCTACGTTCGGCGCGATCTGCAGGCGAGCCTTCGGCAGCCCATCCAAGGCTGGATGGGCCGCCGCGACCCGTTCGAGATGGGGCCCGGTTACACCCCGGCGGCTGGGATCCGGGGCATCGTCAGCGGCACCCCGCCGATCCTCGCGACGGTGCCCCTGCTGGTCGGCCTGGAGATGCTGGAGGAGGCCGGGATCGCCGCCGTCCGGGCGAAATCGCGGGCCTTGACAGCGTTCGCGCTCGAACTCGTCGACGCATGGCTGCCCGGCGTGGACGTCGTCTCCCCGCGCGACCCGGACCGCCGCGGCGGTCACCTGACGATCCGTCGCGCGGGTTTCGGCGCCGTGCTGAACGCGCTGTGGGAACGCGGGGTGATCCCGGACTACCGCGAGCCCGACGGCATCCGCATCGGGCTCGCACCGCTGTCCACGAGCTTCGCAGAGGTGTACCGCGGGCTCGCGGTGCTGCGCGAGCTACTGACGGAACACCCCGGTTAGATCGGGTCCGCAGGAATGGGAGGGTCGGCCGGGGCCCGGGCTTGCGGTCTATGCGGCGACGATGTCCGGGGTCGTCAGCCTCACCACGAGCCTGTGCTGACGGTGCTGCTGACCGAGGCCGACGCAGCGGGGGAGTTGAACTGGGCGGTGTCGGTGGACTCCACGATCGCCCGCGCCCATCAGCACGG
>JBKJPD010000254.1:0-7411 GCA_046595345.1 Pseudonocardia sp. | reverse complement strand
GGGCGATGTAGTCCTTGAACCGCCCGGGCATCGGCTGCCACAGCGCGTGCACCATGCCCATCGCGGCGTAGCAGTCGCGCACCTCGTCGACGAGTACGCGGACGCCCACCAGATCGTGGATGTCGTCGAAGTCGCGGCCCTTGACAATCATCTTGCGGTAGATCGAGTAGTAGTGCTTGGGCCTGCCCGCGACGTCGGCGGCGATCCGCGCCGAGTCGAGTTGTGCCTTGACCTCGTCGATGACCTGCTTGAGGTACGTGTCGCGCGACGGCGCCCGGGTGGCGACGAGCCGGACGATCTCCGAGTACTTCTTCGGGTGCAGGATCGCGAAGGACAGGTCCTCCAGCTCCCACTTCACCGTGGCCATGCCGAGCCGGTGGGCCAGCGGGGCCAGCACCTCCAGGGTCTCCCGTGCCTTCTTGGCCTGCTTCTCCGGCGAGAGGAACCGCATGGTGCGCATGTTGTGCAACCGGTCGGACAGCTTGATCACCAGCACCCGCGGGTCGCGGGCCATCGCCACGACCATCTTGCGGATCGTCTCGGCCTCGGCCGCGTTGCCCAGTTCGACCTTGTCGAGCTTGGTGACGCCGTCGACGAGGTGGGTGACCTCGTCGCCGAAGTCGGCGCGCAGCCGGTCCAGGGAGTAGTCGGTGTCTTCGACGGTGTCGTGCAGCAATGCCGCGACGAGCGTGGTGGTGTCCATCCCGAGCTCGGCCAGGATCGTGGCGACCGCGAGCGGGTGGGTGATGTACGGGTCGCCGGACTTGCGCTTCTGGCCCTCGTGCTTCTCCGCGGCGACGTCGTAGGCGCGCTGCAGCAACGCCAGATCGGCCTTCGGGTGCAAAGTGCGGTGCACACTTGCCAGCGGCTCGAGCACGGGAGCCACCGCCGCGACACGCTGGGGCGTCATCCGGCGGGCGATCCGGGCCCGGACCCGCCGGGTGGCCGACGGACGGGCGGGACCGTCCGGCTCAGGCACCGACGGGGCGCTGGGTTGGTGCACCTCGGTCATATGCGGAGAGCCTTCACCTGATAAGGATAGTCCCGCGTCACAATGAGTCGGTGAACAGATGCCCTCGCCCGCGAACGGGTGCGTCACAGATCGCGGTCAGCGTGCAGAACCGGATGCCTTCGCCCGGTGATGACCGGTCCGTGGGCGCAGTGATTCTTGGGAACGGTGATTCTCAGGTGAGAAGCAGAGCGTGCACCGGAACGGGTGACAGCCGGTCACGCCCACCGAGAGCCATGAGTTCCAGCAGCACACCGAAGCCGACAACCTCGACGCCGGCGTCGGTGAGCAGCCCGCACGCCGCAGCGGCGGTCCCCCCGGTAGCCAGCACGTCGTCGACAACGAACGCCCGCTTGCCCGGCGCGACGGTGTCGGCGGGCAGTTCGAGCGTGGCGGTGCCGTACTCCAGGTCATAGGTCCGCGATCCGGCCACCCGGGGCAGCTTCCCCGCCTTGCGGACCGGGACGACGCCCAAGCCGGCGACCAGCGCGACGGCCGCTCCGAGCAGGAAGCCCCTGGCCTCCACGCCGACCACGACATCAGCCGCACCCACCAGCGAGGCCAACTCCGTGACGACGATCTCGAAGGCCTCGGCGTCGGCGAGGACCGGCAGGACGTCGCGGAACAGGACGCCGGGCTGCGGGTAGTCCGGGACGTCGCGGATCAGCCCGAGAACGTGGATGAGCGAGGGGTCGACGGCAGTCATCCGCGTCTCAACGCTGCCGCTTACCGGTGGGCCGCGACGCCTTGCCCGACGGGCGGGAGGTACGCGTTGCCGCGGCCCGTCGATCCCCCGCCTTGCCCGGGCGCGTCGGAGCGGACGCCGCTGCGGCCATCGCCCGTTCCCTGCGCAGCTCGCTGGAGAGCACACCGTCGTCGGTGAGATCGGGATCGGTGCCGTCCTCGTCCGCGGCAGGCGAGCCCGCGAGCGCGGCCGCCGCCCGCTTGCGGCGGGCCGCGACCCGCGCGGCCTGCTCACGGAACCGCGGGTCGCGCATCTTCAGGTCGACCAGCAGCGGCGTGGCCAGCAGCAGCGACGAGACCGCGCCGATGAGAATGCCCACCATCTGGACGAGCGCGAGGTCCGCCAGCGTGCCGACGCCCAGCAGCCCCACCCCGATCACCATCAGCCCGACGACGGGCAGCACCGCGATGAGCGAGGTGTTGATGGAGCGCATGAGCGTCTGGTTGAGCGCGAGGTTCGCCGCCTGCGGGTAGCTGAGGCGGGACAACCCCAACAGCCCGCGGGTGTTCTCCCTGACCTTGTCGAACACCACGACCGTGTCGTAGAGGGAGAATCCCAGGATCGTGAGCAGGCCGATCACCGTGGACGGGGTGACCTCGAGCCCCACGATGGAGTACACGCCCGCCGTGACGACGACGTCGTGTACGAGCGCCGCGACCGCCGCGGCGGCCATCGCGCGCTCGAAGTAGATCGCCAGGAACAGCGTGACCAGCACCAGGAACACGATCAGCGCGATGATCGCCTGGGTGGTGATCTCCCCACCCCAGCTGCCGCTGACCGCACTGTCGCTGATCGCCGACAGTGAGGGGACCCCGTCGGCGCCACGGGGCTGGAAGGTGTCGAGAAGCGCCTGCTTGAGCGCCACCAGCCGCGTCGGGTCCAGGGACTCGGTCTTGATGATGACGGCCGCCGACTGGCCCGAACCGGCCACCTGCACAGTGGGCGGCGGGTTCGAACCGATGACACCCTCGACGACTCCGCGCACCGTCTCGACACCGGCCGGAGCCGACGTCGAGGACGCGGGGAACTGAACCTGCGTGCCACCCTTGAAGTCGATGCTGAGGTTGAAACCCCGGAATACGATCGACGCCAGACACACGACCACCAGCAGGCCGAAGCCGACATACCAGGTGAGGCGGCGCCCGACGATGTCGAACGCCCCGGTGCCGGTGTAGAGCCGGGTCAGGACACCGGCCCGGACGGAGCTCGCCCCGCGATTCGTCCCGGGAGTCATCGCAGCCATGTCATGCTCCCTTCGAGGCGCCGGCCGCTGCGGCGGCCCGCTTGGTGTCGGCACCGATGCGGGCCACCGAGCCGAGGCCCGACAGCGTCGGGCTGCTGAAAACGCGCGAGTTCGACGCCAGCGCGACCAGCGGATGCGTCACGAGGAACACCACCAACAGGTCGAGCACGGTGGACAGACCCAGAGTGAACGCGAAGCCCTTCACCTGGCCGACCGCGAGGATGTAGAGCACCGCCGAGGCGAGGAAGCTCACCGCGTCGGCCGTGAGGATCGTGCGCCGGGCCCGCACCCAGCCGCGCGGCACCGCCGAGCGGAAGGTGCGGCCCTCACGCATCTCGTCCTTGAGCCGTTCGAAGAAGATGACGAACGAGTCCGCTGTGATGCCGATTGCCACGATGAGCCCGGCCACGCCGGCGAGATCGAGGGTGAATCCGATCCAGCGCCCGAGCAACACCAGAACCGCGTAGACCACACCGCCCGAGAGAACCAGCGACAGGATCGTCAGCAGGCCCAGGACGCGGTAGTAGAACATGCAGTACACGAACACGAGCAGCAGCCCGACACCGCCGGCGATCAGGCCGGCCTCCAACGAGGCGAGCCCGAGCGTGGCGGAGATCGTCTGGGCCTCGGAGGCCTCGAACGACAGCGGAAGCGACCCGTACTTGAGCACACCCGCGAGCTGCGACGCGGAGGCCTGGGTGAACTGACCGGAGATCTCCGTCGCGCCGAAGATGGGTTGGTTGATCGTGGGCGCCGAGACGACCACACCATCGAGGACGAACGCCGCATTCTTCCCGACGTTCTTAGTGGTGTAGTCGCCCCAGATCGCAGCACCCTCGCTCTTGAAGGTGAGGCTGATGACCCATTGGGTCTGCTGGTTCCGCTGTGCCATCGCGCTGGCGATCTCGGTGCCCTCGAGGAACGCCGGACCGAGAAGGTACTTGGCCGTACCTTCCTTGTTGCAGGCGACCAGCGGGAGCGTCGGATCGTCATAGCCGCTCAGCGGATCCGGGGCCCTGCAATCGAGCATGGCGAGTGCCTGCTGCTGGACCGCCGGGTCGGTGCTCTGCCGGGTCTTGCGGGCCGTCTCGATGGCGGCGGCGACGGCAGGATCGGCCGGAGCCTTGGGCGTGGCCGATCCGGGCGCCGGCGCGGTGCTGGCCGGGGCCGGCGCGGGCGCGGTGGCCGGAGCGGGCTCGGGCGTCGGGACGGGCTGCTGCAGCGGCGCCGTGAACGCCACCGGGGTGACCTCGCGCTGCACCGCCGCCGGGCCCGCCGCACCCTGCGGCTGGGTGGCCGGGTCAGGTACAGCGGTGACCGGAGCAGGGCTCGTCGTGCCGTCGGGTGCCGGGGCGACCGGAGCCGCCGGATCGACCGCACCCGGGGCGGTACCCGGAATCGTCGCCTGGATCGGGGAGCCGATGACCTCACGGAACCGCAGCTGCGCGGTCTGGCCCAGTGACCTGGCCTTCTCACCCTCGGCACCGGGCACGGTGATCGTCAGGTTCGTCCCGTCGAGCACCACTTCGGCACCACCCACACCGAGGCTGTCGACCCGTTGCCGGATGATCCCCTGCGCCAGGGTCAACTGCTCACGCGACGGTTCGGCGCCGGTCGCGGTGCGCGCCTGCAACGTGACGCGGGTGCCGCCCTCCAGGTCGATGCCCAGCTTGGGCGTGGCACGACCGTCGCCGGTGAGGAACACCAGGCCGTAGAGCACGACGACCACGCCGAGGAACGCCCCGAGGTAACGCCAGGGGCGGATCCCGCTGTCTGCCCGTGTCACGTGATATACGCCCTTCGCCACGACCGCCCGGTGCGGTCGGTATCCGCGGCCACGGTACCCGGCTCAATATCGTCACCCACCCCCACCCACAGGCGGGCGCACGACCCGAGCTCTACACAATCTCGCACCTGGGATGCGAATTCTGCCGCGTCGGCGAGGACCGATTCATAAACCGGACCGCCGGTCCGAACACGTCCGACACATCGGATATCCGGGCCGGGGGAGTTGCGGCGAGTCAGTTGTGCGGTGCGCCGTTGGCGGATTCGCCCTTGTCCAGGGAGACCACACCGTCGGCGGGATCGGCCGCGTCCCCGGCCACCGGAACAACCTTCTCCCGGACGGCGGCGCGTACCCAGGTGGTGATGACGTTGTCGGCGATCTCGAGGTCGATGGTCTCCTCGTAGGAGGCGTCGACAACGGTGGCCCGCATGCCCGAGGTGGTCATCACGATGTCGCCCGGTTCGAGCGCGGCCTGCAGGGCTGCCATCTCCGCCTGCTGCTTCTTCTGCCGACGACTCGACAGGAAGATCGGGATGAACAGCAGCAGGATGAGTGCCGGGAAAAGTAGTGTGGTGAGGTCCATGATCTCTTCTGTCTCCGCACGTCGTAGGCCGGTCGAAGTCTGCCAGCCCGGACCTCAGAACGACGCGGGAGGGCCACCTGGGTGGACATCGGGCGGCGGGGTGATGCCCAGATGGGTCCAGGCGGCCGCTGTCGCCACCCGGCCTCTCGGCGTCCGCGCCAGCATCCCGGCGCGCACGAGGTACGGCTCGCAGACCTCCTCGACGGTACCTGGCTCCTCCCCCACCGCCACTGCCAGCGTGGACACCCCGACCGGCCCGCCACCGAAGGTGCGCACGAGCGCGGAGAGGACGGCCCGATCGAGGCGGTCCAGACCCAGTTCGTCGACGTCGTAGACCGCCAGCGCGTCCCGGGCGATCCGCCGGGTCACCGAGCCGTCGGCGCGGACCTGGGCGAAGTCGCGGACGCGGCGCAATAACCTGTTGGCGATCCGGGGCGTGCCACGGGAGCGGCCCGCGATCTCCGCACCGCCGTCGGGGCGCAGGTCGACACCGAGGATCGGGGCGGCACGACGCAACACCAGTTCGAGCTCTGCGGGCTCGTAGAACTCCATGTGCGCGGTGAAGCCGAAGCGGTCGCGCAGCGGACCGGTCAGCGCACCGGACCGGGTGGTCGCCCCGACCAGGGTGAACGGGGCGATATCGAGCGGGATCGACGTCGCGCCCGGGCCCTTGCCGACGATGACGTCGACCCGGAAGTCCTCCATCGCGAGGTAGAGCATCTCCTCGGCGGGCCGCGCGATGCGGTGGATCTCGTCGATGAACAGGACGTCGCCCGGCACCAGGTTGGACAGCATCGCGGCGAGGTCGCCCGCCCGCTCCAGCGCCGGCCCCGACGTGAGCCGGATCGCGGCACCCATCTCGGCGGCGATGATGAGCGCGAGGCTGGTCTTGCCCAGCCCAGGCGGGCCGGAGAGCAGGATGTGGTCGGGCGGATCGCCGCGCCGCCGGGCGCCCTCCAGTACGAGCTCGAGCTGCTCGCGCACCCGTGGCTGGCCGATGAACTCGTGCAGATCCCGCGGCCGCAGGGTCGCCTCGACCTCGAGTTCCTCCGGCTCCGGCGCAGGCGACAACTCACCCACGAGCCGCCCCCGACTTAGCGTCCATGATCGTCGTCTGCGGTACATGAGCTGCACCGGTGTACGTCATGTCCCGCATATGGTGATCATGGAACGAGCAGCGGCGGCCGGTCACCGGGAACGGCCGAGACTCGCCAACGCCGCCCGGAGGACCGTGGCCGCATCGGCATCCACATCGGCCGACAGCGCCGCGTCCACCGCCGTCTCCGCGGGTTTCGCGGTGAAGCCCAGCCCGACCAGAGCCTCCACCACCTCGTCCCGGCGCGGGTTCCCACCGTTCGTCAGCGGTGTGGCCGTGGCCGACGGGACCGCCACGACCTTGTCGCGCAGTTCGAGCACCAGCCGCTGGGCGACCTTAGGGCCGATCCCGGGAACCCGGGTGAGGGTCTTCACATCGCCGTCGACCAGCGCGCGGCCCAGGTCAGCCGGGGTGAGCACGGCGAGGGTGGCCAGCGCCATCCGCGGCCCGATCCCGGCGACGGACTGCAGCAGCCCGAACAGCTCCCGCTGCTCGTCGTCTGCGAAGCCGAACAGGGTCAGCGAGTCCTCGCGCACGACCAGAGCCGTGCAGAGCCTGCCCGACTCGCCGCGACGCAACCCGGCCAGGGTGTTGGGCGTGGCGTACACCGCCAGCCCGACGCCCCCGACCTCCAGGACGGCGTGGTCGAGACCGATCTGCAGCACCTCACCGCGTACCGAGCTGATCACGGGGTCACCGCCGCCTTCGCGGCTCTGGCTGCCGCGGCGAGCCGGGCCCGGTGGGCGCGGGCCATCTCGTCGGAGCGGACCTTCGCCTCCGCCATGCGGTGGAGCATGGGCGCCCGCCAGCAGTGGCAGATCGCCAGGGCCAGCGCATCAGCCGCGTCGGCCGGAGTCGGTTTGGTCTGCAGCGCAAGGATTCTGGTGACCATCGCGGTGACCTGAGCCTTGTCGGCGTTGCCGTTGCCGGTGACGGCGGCCTTGACCTC
>JBKJPD010000215.1:0-8209 GCA_046595345.1 Pseudonocardia sp. | reverse complement strand
CGGGTATCTGCCCTTGCGGATCTCGGACCCCAGGAAGAAGTTGCGCCACACCTCCATCATCGCCACGGTGTACCAGGACCTGGCCGTGGTGGCGCTGATGGAGGTGTGGCGCAACTTCTTCCTGGGGTCCGAGATCCGCAAGGGCAGATACCCGCTGGCCCCGCTCGACATCGCGGGCATGCGGGAGATCGCCGACGCCGAGCTCAAGAAGATGGGCATCACCGTCAAGGACATCAACCAACCCATCGGGACCCTGTCCGGCGGGCAGCGCCAGTGCGTCGCCATCGCACGGGCGGTGTACTTCGGCGCCAGGGTGCTCATCCTCGACGAGCCGACGGCGGCGCTGGGCGTCAAGCAGTCCGGCGTGGTGCTGAAGTACACCGCCGCGGCCCGCGACGCGGGGCTGGGCGTCGTCTTCATCACCCACAACCCGCACCACGCCTACCTGGTCGGGGACCACTTCATCATCCTGAAGCTCGGACGCTGCGTGCTGGACAAGAAGCGCGGCGAGGTGACCCTCGAGGAGCTCGCCGCGGAGATGGCAGGCGGCCATGAACTCGCCGAGCTGACGCACGAGCTCGGGCGCTGACGCAACACCACCGACGCCATCAACATCGACATCGACATCGACATCGCGAGGAAAGAGGAGATCTGCGTGGTACTCAATGTTGGAGTCATCGGCACCGGGATGATCGGTCAGGACCACATCCGCCGGTTGACCCATGTCCTGTCGGGAGCCCGCGTCGCCGCGGTCACCGACGTCGATCCCGACCGCGCCCGCACGGTCGCGAACGACCTGCGCAATGGGAATGGACGGGGCGCCACGCTGCACGAGAGCGGCCAGGCCCTGATCGTGGACCCCGGCGTCGACGCGGTGGTGGTCACCTCGTGGGGGCCCACGCACGAGGAGTACGTGCTCGCCTGCATCGCCGCGGGCAAGCCGGTGTTCTGCGAGAAACCGCTCGCCACCACCCGGGAGGCGTGCGATCGGATCCTCGACGCCGAGGTGGCGGCCGGACGGCGACTGGTCATGGTCGGCTTCATGCGCCGCTACGACGCGCAGTACCGGGCCATGAAGGAGGCTGTCACCAGCGGGGAGATCGGCCTGCCGCTGCTCATGCACGTCGCGCACCGCAACCCGTCGGTGCCCGACCATTTCACCAGCGACATGATCATCAACGACTCGACGGTGCACGACATCGACGTCGCCCGCTGGATGTTCGACGACGAGATCGCCGCGGTCACCGTGCTCAAGCCACGGGTGAGCCGCAAGGCCCGCGAGGGATTCAACGACCCGCTGCTGGTGCTGCTGGAGATGACCAGCGGCGTGATCGTCGACGTCGAGGCGTCGGTGAACGCCGGTTTCGCCTACGACATCCGGGGCGAGGTCGTCTGCGAGGACGGCACGGTCGAGCTCTCGGAGAGTGCGGGCGCGATCGTCAAGCGCGCCGGCCAGTACTCCGGGCGGGTCCCCGCGGACTGGCGGGAGCGATTCGTCCTGGCGTTCGACCGGGAGTTCCAGGCCTGGATCGACGCCGTCGCGGCGGGGCGCAGCACCGGACCGAGCGCGTGGGACGGCTACGCGGCCACCGTCACCTGCGACACCGGGCTGGCGGCGCTGCGCTCAGGCGCGCGTGAGCCGGTGGTCCTGCGCGAGCGCCCTGATCTGTACACGTCGGCCCGCCCGCTGGGAATGACAGCGTGAAGATCGCCGCCGACCTGATCCGCGGGATCGACACCGTCTGCGTGTTCGCCTGGGAGCAACGCGCCCGCGAGTCACCCGAGTTCAATCGAGAGAAGGCGCAGGAGTACATGACCAAGCACAGCGTGGAACGCACATGAGCCGGCTCGCGGTCGGCCTTGCGGGGCTCGGACGGATGGGCCGCATCCACGCCGCGAACCTCGCGTCGCGGTGCGCGTCCGCCCGGCTGGCCTGCCTGTACGACGTGGACCCCGACCGTGCGCGCACCATCGCCGCCGAGCTGGACGTGGCATGGACGGCGTCCTACGACGAACTGCTGGCTGCCGTCGACGCCGTGGCCATCGCGACGCCCACCGGCTCGCACGCCGAGCTGATCACGGCAGCGGCCACAGCGGGCAAGCACGTGTTCTGCGAGAAGCCGATCTCGCTCGACCGGGCGACGACGCTCACGACGATCGAGGCGGTGGCCACGGCGGGCGTGGTGTTCCAGGTGGGGTTCCACCGGCGCTCCGACCCCGACTGGGCGGCCGCAGCACAACGCATTCACGCCGGAGAGCTCGGTGAGGTCGCACTGTTCCGGACATCACTGCGGGACATGACGCCCCCGCCGCCTGCGTTCCTTTCCGGCTCGGGCGGGTTCTTCGTCGACCTCACCGTGCACGACCTCGACGTCGCCCGGTGGCTCGTCGGCGAGGTCGTTCAGGTCAGCGCGCACGGCGCCGTCGACCCGCTGCGCGCTCCGCCCGCGCTCCCCCCGGCCGACCCCGCGTTCGAACCGGGCGACATCGACACCGCCGTGGTGGTGCTGCGCTTCGAGAACGGGGCGCTGGGCGTGATCGACAACAGCCGCGCCGCCCGCTACGGCTACGAGTGCTCCACCGAGGTGATGGGCACCCGAGCCACCGCCCGAATCGACGCGCCGCACCGGCACGGGTACGAGTGGCGAACCCCCGGGCTCGCATCCCACGACCTGCCGCGCGACTTCGAGGAGCGCTACCCCCGCGCCTACGCCGAGGAGCTCGACGCGTTCGCGCGCAGCGTCCGCGACGGCATCCCGCCCCGGGTGACCGGCCACGACGCACTGGCCGCGTTCGACCTGGCGCTGGCCGCGGACCGGTCGTGGCGCACCGGGCGGCCGGTTGCCGTGACGCCGGTCCGGACCGCGGACGGCGTCGTCTACGAGACGCAGGAGTGCCCGGCATGACCGACCTCAAGATCGCCGGAGCGCCCATCTCGTGGGGCGTCTGCGAGGTGCCGGGCTGGGGCCACCAGCTCCCGCCCGCCCGGGTGCTCGCCGAGATGTGCGAGATCGGGCTCGTGGCCACCGAACTGGGGCCCGCGGGCTTCCTCCCGGCCGCGCCGGACGCGATGGCCGCGGTGCTCGACCACCACCACCTGCGCGCCGTCGGCGGGTTCACCCCGCTGCTGCTGCACGTACCGGGGGTCGATCCGCTGCCGGAGGTGGCGACGCTGCTGGCGGCCTACGCCGCCACGGGCTCGGACGTGCTGGTGGCATCGGCGGTCACCGGGCTCGACGGGTACGACGCGCGCCCCGACCTGGACGAGGACGGCTGGCGGACACTGCTGGGCAATCTCGACCGGCTCGCCGCGCTCGCGGCAGGCCACGGCGTTCGCGCCGTGCTGCACCCGCACATCGGCACGATGGTGCAGAACGGTGCTGAGGTGCAGCGGGTGCTCGAGGGTTCGTCGATCTCCCTGTGCCTCGACACCGGCCATCTACTCATCGGCGGCACCGATCCCACCGAGCTCACCAGGCAGGCGCCGCAGCGCATCGCGCACACCCACTTCAAGGACGTCGACGCCGGCCTCGCGAAACAGGTGCAGTCCGGCAGGCTGACCTACACCGAGGCGGTGCGAGCGGGCATGTACCGGCCGCTGGGGTGCGGCGACGTCGACTTCGCGGCAATCGTCGGTTACCTGCAGGCGGGCGACTACGACGGCTGGTACGTCCTGGAGCAGGACACGATCCTCACCGAGGAGCCGCGGGGCGAGGGCCCCGTCGCCGACGTGCGCACCAGCGTCGAGCACCTGCGCACGATGCTGCACTCCTCCTGACAGCGTCATCTGTTGAAGGGGAACGACACGATGAAGCTCGGTGCCTACACCGCGGAACTCGTCGCCGACTACCCCGACGCGGAGCTGCGCCTGTTCAGCTCTGTCGAATAGCGGGCCGGGCCATCCCGAGCGGCGCTGCGGGCTGCGACACCGCAGTAGCGGTCGCGGCTGCGGCGTCGGATCGGCCGGGCAGCCGCCTTCCCTGACGGGCCGCGCTCAGGCACCCTGGTCACCGTGCGGGAATGCAGGCTGCGACCGCTGCCTGACAGGGCGGCCTTGCGCGCTCACCGTGCACCCGGCCCGAGGATCCGACGGCTCGTGATGACCCCGGATCGTGGGTACCGGTGAGCAGCGGTGGAGACCATGCCGTACTCGCGCTGCGCCGACTCGGCGTCCGCCTGGGGATCCTCGCCGTCGTCCTCGGGCTCGTCGCCGCGCTCGGAGCAGTGACCTTCGCGGGGATCAGCGGGCTGATGACCCAGGCGGGCCGGACCGGGTCGTGTGCTCCGGACCCGGCAGGGGTGCCGATCGAAGCGGCCGGCCAGGCAGCGATCACCGGTGAGCAACTCGCCAACGCGGCGGTCATCGTCGCGACGGGCCGCGAGTTGGCGGTGCCCGAGCGCGGGCTGTGGGTGGCGCTCGCGACGGCGCTGCAGGAGTCGGGCCTGCGCAACCTCGACTATGGTGATCGAGACTCGCTCGGTCTGTTCCAGCAACGCCCGTCCCAGGGATGGGGCAGCCCTGCGCAGGTGCGCGACCCGCGCTACGCCTCCACCCAGTTCTACGGGCGGCTCCTCGACATCTCCGGGTGGGCGGAGATGCCACTGTGGCAGGCCGCGCAGACCGTGCAGCGCTCGGCGTTCCCCCGCGCCTACGCGAGATGGGAGCAGACCGCAGCGGACATCCTCGGGACACTCGGTTCCACCGACCTCGTCGCGGCCGCATCGCAGCAGAACTGCACCCCAGGTGGGCCCGGATCGGTAGCCGCGTTCACCGGCACGGCGTCGGGATGCACCGAGGACGACCCCACGACCAACGGCTGCGTCACGCCGACCACCCGCTACGCCGTCACCCAGGCCGCATCGGCGTTCGGTGGGCTTCGGGGTGGGCCGGTCATCCGGTCCGCCGGCTGCCACGCCCAGCGCCCGGCCAACCCCACGAGTGACCATCCGCTCGGCAAGGGCTGCGACTTCTTCCCCGGTGAAGGCGGACGCTTCGCACGTGGGATCGAGATCGACAACGGGTGGCGCGCCGCGGAATGGTTCCGGATCAACGCCGACGCGCTGAAGGTCTCCTACATCATCTGGCAGGGCCGAATCTGGTCGCCCGCAAACGGCAACCAGGATGGCTGGGGACGCCCCTACACCGGTGGCGGCGTGTACAACCCCGACGACGCGGTCGGCGGTCACTACGACCACCTGCACGTGAGCTTCCTGAGCTGAGAACCCACCGAGGCAACCGGTACACCCCGCTTGGGGGGTGCCGGTACCCCCCTCACACGGGTGTCACGGGGAAACAGGTCACGGCACCGTGTCTGTTGACCGACCTCGCGCCGAGGGACTCCTTTCCCCAGGTGACATGGAGGCGGCCGCACCCGATGGGAGTATCGGATGAGGATGTTCGGGCGTGTTCACAGCTGGGGGGCGGACAGATCCGGTCGTCGCGGCGGGCTTCATCCTGGATCCGCGACGGCGGGTTCGCGGGCGGTCCGGCGCCGGGCTGCTGTTGCCGGCACGCTCGCGGCGACCACGATCGCGGGGTTCCTGGCCGCCCCGGCCGGGATCGCCTCGGCCGCGGTCCCGGCGTTCCCGGACAACATCATCGTGTTCCCGAACCGGGACTTCGTCTCGGTCGAGGGCTATGACGGGCGCGATGGGCAGACCGCGACGCTGGAGGCGACCCGGCCCGGAGTCGGGGTCATCGGGTCGACGACCGCGACCGTCACGGCCGGCGGGGTCGCGTTCGAGGTCAACCACCCCGGCGGGGTGTGCTGGGGCAACGGCACGAACCTGAAGGTGACCCCGGACCTGTTACCCGGTGACATCGTGTCGGTCCGGTTCTCCGACACCCCGGTCGGTGAGACGGCCGGTGACGTTCGCGTTCAGGATGGGTTCGTCACCGCCGACGCGGTCCAGAACGGCGCCGCGGTCACCGTCACCGGCCACGTCGGACCCGCGGTGAACAAGGACAACACCGAGCAGCGCATCGTCGAACCGGCCCTGACCGACACCATCGTCGGACGCCGCGACGTCCGGGCCATCCCCGGCCCGCTCACGGCGGCCCCCAGGGGCGGCTACTCCTCGAGCCTGGAGTTCCCGACCGCAGACACCTTCCTGGCCACCTACGTCTTCGACGATCCCGACAATACCGGCCCGCAGACCGGCGCGGACCTCGCCAAGATCGCCGCCAACGCCAGCCTCGGGGAGCGGCTGCTGTCATGGGAGAACGTCGACGCCGCCGCTAACCGACAGGGCATCACCATCGCCGAGTTCGGCGAGCCGGGCGGCCCCGGCTTCGGGGGGTGCCCCAACGCGCCCTTGCAGTCCGGGCCTCCCGGACCGACCGACGTGACCGCGGCCAACGTGGGCGGTGACATCAAGCTGACCTGGACCCCGGCCGCGTCGATCCCCGGCACCCCGGCGATAACCGGCTACCGGGCCCACGCCGTCGCGCAGCACAGCACCGCCGGTGAGCAGATCGAGATCGGCAGGCGCATCACCGGGCAGGCCGCCACGGGCACCACCATCACCGGCCTGGCTCCGGGCGAGACCTACGACGTCGAGGTCGTCTCGGTCAGCAGCGTCGGCGAGACGTTCCCGCCGGTACACGCCACCCCGCAGACCGACACCACACCACCGACGGTCAGTGCCAGCCCGGCCGGCGGCACGTTCGCGGTGCCCCAACAGGTCGCCCTCACAGCGAACGAACCCGGCTCCCAGATCTTCTTCACCACCGACGGCACATCCCCCGCCGACGCGGGCGGGAACCTGTCGTCATCCGCGACCCACTTCACCACCCCGATCACGATCTCGACGAACACCATCCTGAAGTTCGTCGCATTCGATCCCTCGGGCAACTTCTCCCAGACCGGTGAGCAGAGCTTCACCATCACCAACTCCCCGACTCCGGTAGCTCCGACCTTCGGCACCTCCTCGGTGGGGCCGGGCACGGTCACCCTGAGCTGGACCGCCGACGATCCGTCGATCACCGGCTTCGCGGTGCAGGCCTACGACGGCGTCGGCGACACGGTCGGCGCTCTGCGCGAGACCACCGCACTGACCTCGACCATCACCGGGCTGACCCCCGACACGCCGTACTTCTTCACGGTCAAGGCCCAGAACATCAACGGGTACGGCCCGGAGTCGGCCAAGCTCGGGCCGCTGACCCCGCAGGGCGCGGTCGTGGCCAATGCCGGACCGGACCAGAGCGTGCCCCGCGGCACGTCCGCCACCGTCGTGAACCTCAACGGGGCCGGTTCCACCACCTCCGGGGCCACCTACTCGTGGGCCCAGGTACTCACCGGGTCGACCGACCCGGACCAGGTGACGCTGAGCAACGCGACCACGCTGACCCCCAGCTTCTCGCTGCCGCTCTACGCGTTCCCGCAGACCAACAACCCGCGCACCTTCCGGCTCACCGTCACGACCGCGGCCGACTCGAAGTTCGACGACGTGCTGGTGACGCCGGTACCCGACCAGGTCGGGATCACCAGCGCCAGATGGAAGTCCGGTGACT
Source organism: Pseudonocardia sp. (assembly GCA_046595345.1). GTDB lineage: Bacteria > Actinomycetota > Actinomycetes > Mycobacteriales > Pseudonocardiaceae > Pseudonocardia. The sequence goes on along the minus strand of JBKJPD010000215.1, from coordinate 696 downwards.
TCCGGATCGTCGGAACCGGCAACCTCGCCGGGACCACTATCACCGTGCACCGAGGCAGCCTCAGCGGCCCGGTCCTGGGCAGGGCCACCGTCGTCACCGCCGCACCGGGCATCACCGGTTTCACCCTGCGGCTGCGCAACGCAGCCGCCGGGCCCACCAACCCCGGCATCCTCTGGATCGAGTCCTCCGCGGGCGGCACCGCGGGGCCGTTCACCGTCGCCAACGGCTGACACCAGCAACCCCGAGGGGCCCGCGCACTCCGCGGGCCCCTCGGCCCATCCCCAGACCGTGACACGACGATGTTGAGCGTCACGCGCTCAGCAGTTCGACCGATCTGCCGGGATCCCGGTGGGTGGTCGGGCCATTGCCCTGCGGTCCGGCGGGGTCTAGCCTCACTGCCTCTGGGATCGGCAGCCGAGACTGGTGACGTGCGCGTAGGTCGTGACGCTGTGGTCTGAAGCGTCGGCCCTGCGGATGCGCCACTGCGGGGGAGTGGTCATCGTCGTTGCCTATCCAACAAAACTTTCACGCCGTCCGGGTACCGCGGGGGCAGCTGCTGCGAAAGCAGTCGGGCCCCGCTTCGCGGGTTGGGCGATTACCGGTGCGCGCAGGCCTGGGAAGCGGCAGGGCCGTCTCCCCCGGACTGTCCGTCCCTGCCCGGTATGACCGGGCAGCCGACACTGACCGATTCCGATG
>JBKJPD010000122.1:0-7092 GCA_046595345.1 Pseudonocardia sp. | reverse complement strand
CCCGCCTTCGCCCTGTACAGCGCCGTGATCGTGCCGGGTACTGCGCTGCTACCGCCTCGGCCCGAGGACGCCGCCACCGTCAACGCGGGAATGCTGGCGGCCTTCATGATGGTCGTGGCGCTGCTGGCGGCGGCGATCCGCCCGCCCGCGCGATCCGGGTCCCGGATCGGCTGGGTCCTGGCCGTAGTGGGTGCGACCCTTGCTCTGGTGCTCAACGGGACGGCGATCGTTCTCCCCCAGACGGGCTCCGCCCTGGCCTCGCCGCTGCCGGTCAGTATCGGCGTGCTCGCCGTGTTGTGTTCGGTCTCCACCGCGGTGGTCGTGGCCGGCCTCCGCACGTCCAGCCCTCCACTGTGGCGGCTCGGACTGGGGTTCGGCGTGATCGCCATCGCTCACCTCTACCGGGTCAGCCGTCCCGGTTCGCTGGCCCAGCCCAGCCTCGTGTTCGCCGCACTGCGCCTGCTCGGCGTGGTCGTGGTGCTCTTCGGCATGGCACAGCTGCTCCGCCGCGCCCTGCAGATGGTGCTCGGCGAGCGGTTCAGCCATCAGGAGGACCTGCGCCTGGCCGCCGTGCAGGTGGAGCGGCTGACCCGTGACGTGGCCGAGCGCGACCACGAGCTGCGCAACTGCCTGAGCGGGCTGACGGGCATGACGAAGATGCTCGGCATCCTCGAGGTGGACGAGCCCCCCGGGCAGGCCCGTTCCGCGGTGCTCAGCGAGCTCGCCCGGATGTCGGAGCTCCTCGACCACAGCGACTCCGGATCCGCCTCCGGGGTCTACGACGCGGCTCACGTCGTCCGTGAGCTCGCGGCGCTGTGGAAGGTCGCCGGTCTCGACCTCGAGATGACGACCCCCGCGGAGCTGGCAGTCGTCGGCCGCGCGTCGACGTTGTCGCAGGTCCTGACGAACGTCCTGAGGAACTGCGCCCGGCACGCCGCCGGATCCCACGTCACCGTCGTGGCGCGACAGATCGGCCGGCTCGTGGCCGTCCAGGTGTCCGACGACGGCGCGCAGCCGTCGGGGACGCCCTCGGTGCGGGACGATCAGGGGGGTCAGGGCATCGGGCTCAAGCTGAGCAGGCGCCTCGTCGAGGCCGAGGGAGGGCGGCTGCGCGTCGTCGCCCCGGAACCGGACCGTGCGGGGTTCACGGTGGTCGTCGAGCTGCGCGCGATGCCCTCCCCGCGCAGGCAGCCGGTCACCGATCGCGTGGCCGAGGCGTCGAGCGGGCACGAGCCCATGGTGCCGGCATCGGGCGGATGAGGGGCGGTGTCCTGCCGTGTCGGACGTGAAAGTGTCCGGTCCGGGTCCTCGCGCTGACGCTGTGCTCGTCGTCGACGATCACGAGCTGGTCGGCTCGTCGGTGGTCCTGGCGCTCCGCACCCGGGGCATCGACGCCCACAGCTGCCGCGTGACCAGCACGCAGGGCATCCAGGAGGACGCGGATCGCCTCGGCCGGCACGGTGTGGTTCTCCTGGATCTGGACCTCGGCCTCGGCTCCGCCGGCGTGCGGGTGGACGAGATGGCCCTCGTCCGCGGGTTCAGCGCTCGTCGCTGGCGCGTTCTTGTCGTGAGCGCCGCCACCGACCGGCGGCGGGTGGCCGCGGCCGTCGCGGCGGGCGCCGTCGGGTACGTCGCCAAGTGGGCACCCCTGGAGGAACTGCTGGACACGGTGTCTGCGGCGGCGGCCGGAGGGGCGGTGATGTCGACCGCGGAACGCACCAGCTGGCTCGCCCTGCACCAGCGGGAGTCGTCCGCGGCACACCAGGTGCAGGCGAAGCTGCGCCGGCTGACCAGCAGGGAGCGCCAGATTCTCGAGCTCCTCGCCCGCGGGGAGCGGGCTGCCGCGATCGCGGAGACAGCGGTGGTGTCACTGACCACCGTCCGTAGCCAGATCCGGTCCATCCTGACCAAGCTCGAAGTCAACAGTCAGCTCGAGGCCGCTGCGTTGCTTCGCGACGAGCTGTAGCCGCCTGACATGCACGTTCCTCATTCTTGACGATGCCACGGAGTGGCCGTTGCCGGATGCTGATGCGCAGAGGCTGACGCGGCGGATGGCGGCCGCCGGATCGCAGGAGTGGGCGTGTCGGTCGTGAACCTCCTCGTGATGGGTGCAGTGGCGTGGGTGCTGATCGCGGTCACGACGTCCGTTGTGATCGGCCGTGTCATCGCCGCCGGCCGGGGCGCCGCCCGCCCGCCGCCACCACCACCGCACCTTCCTCCGAGACGGCTGCGGAGGGATCGAGGTCCGCATCGGCCGGCGGTCCCAGCCGGGCAGTGCCGACGGAGTCGGGCCGACCAGCTCAACGGTGGCAGGTGCCTGTGCCACTGTCGCGGTTCGTGGCGCCGGCCGAACCGTCGTCGGTGAACGACCAGTCGTACGAGGCCGGGTGCAGGGTCAGCTGGAGAACGCCGAAGGAGTCGTTGTTGCGCACTTCGCTACCGGGCACGACCGCCCCGAAGGCATGGTGGTCGTCTCCGCCCGTGCCCACCACGAACTCGCGGATGCCGCGCTGGGGGTCGACCATGCCGTCGGGCCGCAGGGGCGCGAACCGCTCGTACTCGTGGGCGTGCCCGTTCAGGACGACATCGGCGCCGCCCGCGTAGAGGTCCTCCCAGATCGCCGTCAGGGTCCGATCAGACCTGGCGTCGCTGTGGTGGTCCGAGCCGCTCGCGAACCGGGGCACGTGGAAGTAGGCCAGCGTGCACATCGCCGGATGTGCAGCGAGATCACGCCGGAGCCAGTCCTCCTGGGCGGAACCGGCCCGGCACCCGTCAGAGGACCTGTTGAAGCTGTACCCACCGCAGTTGGAGTTCAGCGAGATCATGTGCCAGGGCCCGATGTCGTAGCTGTAGTAGCCGAGCGCCGGGTCGCCTGCGTTCTCGCCGAAGTAGGCGAAGTAGGACTTGTTCGACCCGCCCTCCCCGCCCTCGTGGTTGCCGATCGTCGGGTGGCTGATGGCCTTGTACCGGCCCCAGGTCGGGTCGTAGGAGACGTCGTAGTTGTGGGCGTCGCCGTGGACGTACTGGACGTCGCCCAGGACCAGGACGGCGGTTGGAGCGATGCGTCCGATGAGGTCGGAGGTGGCCTTCTGGTGACAGCCCTTACCCGTGCCGGCACCCTCGTTGAAGTCGGGATACGCCGGATCGCACGCGATGTCGCCCGCCGCGACGACGACCGCGCTGACGGGGGTGGGCGCGGGGGCGGCCGGGAATGGCGCCTCGACGAAAGCGATGACCACGGCGGCGAGCGCGATAGCGGCACTCAGGGCCGATCCCATCCGCACTCGGAGCCTAGTCAGCGCCGCCACCGCAGATGCGAGGCAACCCCGTGGCACGGAGGGTCTGGTAGGTCCTCAGCCCCGGGGCTCGATGTCGACACGCCCTGCCGAGGTCATCGACGGATCGGCCACACCCTCGGGCCAGATCAGGGCGCCGCACCGGCACGAGGGGAACGCCACGAGGGCCGAGAGATCCGGCTCCGCCCTGTGGCGGTGCAGACCGGTGAGGGACAGCAGTGTGCTGACGGCGCGCCGGAACCGCGAATCTGTCGGACGTGCCGGACCCATGCCGCCTCCCGTGGCTGGCTGGTCGCCAGAGTACGGGTGTCGGCGAGGCGGCGCACAACAAGGACGGGGTGAACATGAGATGCCTCCTCGTCCTCGTCGTGTGCTGTGGGGGCTGTCAGTGACAGGTCCCGCTGCCCGTGTCCGCGAACGGCGTGGCCGGGTCGGGCACGAAGGAGTAGTCGTAGGCGACGGGGTGAAGGGTCAGCTTCAAGACTCCGAAGATCTTGTTCTTGCGGACGAGGCTGTTCGCCACGACCGTGCCGAAGCCCTGGGAGTCCCGCCCACCGGTACCGACGACGATCTCCGTCATGCCGTTCGGATCGGCCTGACCCGCGGCGTTCTGCGGCGCGAACCGCTCGTAGCTGTGGGCGTGGCCGGCGAGGAACAGATCGACCCCGCGGGCCGCCATGACGTCGACCAGCGGCTGGATGTCGGGGCTCGCGAAGCTGTTGGACGCCCACCGTGGTCGATGTGACAGCACCGCGGTGCAGCCCGTCGGATGCGCCGCCAGGTCGGCGTCCAGCCACTTCTGCTGCGGTGATCCCACCGCACACCCGACGCCGCCGTTGATGCGGCCGCACTCCGAGTTGATCACGGCCAGGTGCCAGCCGGCGACGTCGAAGCTGTAGTAGCCGTCGCAGGCCTTGACACACCCGGGCTGGCGGGGTGTCGCGGCGGCGCCGAAGTAACCGAAGTAGCCGCCCGCACCGGACGTGCCGTACTCGTGGTTGCCCACGACGGGCCGGGTGATCGGCTTGAAGCGACCCCAGCTGTTCTGGTAGCTGACGTTGAAGTCGGCTGCGGCACCGGCGTTGTACTGCAGGTCGCCCAGCGCGAAGACCTGTTGCGGCGCAATGGCGAGGACGAGGTCCGACGTCTGCTTCATGTGGCAGGCGTCGGCCGTGCCCAGGCCCCCGTTGTAGGTGGCGTCGGCCGTCCCGCATGCCACGTCACCGCTGGCCGCGATCACCGGGTCACCCGGCGGCGGGGTCGTGGTGGTCGCCGAGTCGATGACCAGCTGCGGGCGGTTGGCGACGGTGGCGTTCTCCCGGCTGGGAAGGCTCTTGCTCGTGGCACTGGTCGTGTCGATCGCGAAGGAGACGAGCCCGTTGCCGGTGACCATCGTCGTCACGTCGTAGGACACGAAGGAGTTCGCCGCGATCGGCGTCGGCGACGGGATGGACGGCGGGGAGACCGCGGGCCGGTTGGTCCAGTTCAGGCCCGTCTCGGTCCACGTGGAATCTGCCACCTTGCCGGCGTTGATGCTGGTGGTGGTGCTGGTCGGGACGAAGACCTTCAACGTCGCCTTCGTCGGCGCCACGGTCAGCCCCCGCACGTCGAACTTCAGGTAGGCGATGCTGACCGGTGAGCCGTCCACACGCAGAGTGGTCGTGGTCCCGAAGTTGCCGGTCGGCGCGTCCTCCTGCACCTGGCTGTCGGCCACCGGGGTCAGCGTGGTGGTCGCCGCCGACGCGGTGGACGAGGTTGTCGTGGCCGCCGTGGCCGTCAGTACGACGGTGAGTAGGAGCCCGACCGCAACGAGGATGCCGAGGCGGGTTCCTGTGTTGCTGTTCCGGTCAGTCGCCATCGAGGATCTCGTCAATCTGCTCGCTCACCGCGGTGCGGGCCGCGAGGCCCTGCGCGACGAGCTGCTCGGCCTGGGGGAGGTCGCCGGCGAGACAGGTCGTCGCCGCCTGCACGAACGTGTCGAGCCCGGCCCGAACCGGGGCCTCCAGCGGTGTCGAGGGCACCCGGGAGAGGGCGGCGAGAACACCGGCGGCCTTCAGCAGCCGCGAGCACACCGGGCGTGCGGCAGCCAACGGCCGGGGGAGCTTCTGCGCCGGGAGGAGCGCGTTGTTCAGATCGATCTGCAGCCCCTCGCGGTCCTTGAACCACTTCTGCACAGCGGGATCGATGCCGGGCGCCGATCCGGGCTGAGCGGCGGGCGGCGCAGCCGGCGCGCCTCCGGCCTGCGGCGCTCCCGCGGCCGGCAGCACTCCGACCAGCACTGCGGCAGTGGCCGCCACGACGACCGGTGTCACTCGGCGGGCTATGACGCCCCAGCCACCCGACGCATCTCGACGACGGCCGGGTAACGCCGGCTCGGTCATCCTTCGATCTTCCATCGGTGGGGCCTCCGATCGGTGTGACCGCCACCCTTGTCCTGCCGTGCGGCGGCGTCACCGTCAGAACTGGGGATGCCCGGGACACCTGCGCCACCGCCGGTCGAACCGGTGACCTGATCGCGGCCGAATCAGTTGGTCCAGTGCACAACGCATCGCGCCCGACCCGATCGGGGCCATGACAGCACACAGGACGCCGTCCGACCCGGCGCACGCAGATCTACCCGTCTTGATCATCGACGACCACGAGCCGACCGTGCGCACCCAGATCCGAGCCATCGTCACCGAGCTGGAGGTCAGCTCACAGCTGGCAGCCGTGGAGCTGTTCCGACGGACCTCCAGCTCCTGACCCACGGCCCTGACGAGTTGCCTCGTTTCCCCGGTTCGACGACGCCTGGACCGAGGCGATCAACGCCGATGGCAGCCTTCGTGACGGCGCGGACGTCGCGGAGCTGACCGGGATGCTCGGCGACCTCACCGCGGCGGGGTGGCCGTCGGGGATGCGGGTGATCGTGACGCCTCTCGCCACGGCCACGCCGTTCACCCCCGATGACGTGGTTCGGGGACCGAACCGACAGGCCGGCCCTCCTGATCGCTAACGGCGGGGTGGTGTTCTGCCGTCACGTCGGCAGAACCCATCGCGTGCCACTGGCCCGGCCCACTGCCTGCCTGTGATCCGGTCCCACTGCCCGCCCGCGTCGCGGCGGCTCAGGTCTTGGCGACGCGATCGTCGGGGGGCAACCGGTGCGCGCGTCGCAATCGCGGACGGCGCTTCCGTTACCTGATGTTGTACTGGGATCGGCGCTGCGGCTCGCTCTGCTCCAGGCGTAGCGCACGCTCGGGGGACCGGGGCGGCTGATCCCGCTTCCGAGCTGGGCCATGACGATGTCGAAGCGCCCTCGGGTGGCGATCGGCCCGGGTGTGGAACCGGCCTTCCCTGACTCCACATCGAGTTGATCCGGCAAGCATCAGCGTTGTGCCGAAACACCCACGCCGACCACACCATCTGGCCTAACCTGCCAGCCATGAACGCTCACACCGACGCAGCACCAGGCTCCCTCGCCGCCGCGATGACCTCCGTGCGACTGCAGGTGGACCGCGATAACGTCCTCAAAGCCCGCTCCGCCATCCTCACCGAGGCTAGGCGCCTACAGACGGCAGTTCGTATCCGTACTCCCGGCATCTGGGTCGGGCTGTGCGGAGGTGACCCCGTCTCGAAGGACGCCAAAGAAGCGTTCAACGAGCGAATCAAGGCACTGGTGGACCACTGCATGCAGTACGCCCTCGACCTCGAAACCGCCGGGTACACCCTCGACGACATCGCCCGGTCCTACGGCCACACCGAAGACGACATCGCAGCCTCCTTCAAGCAATGAGAACCCCAATCCTGCTCGCACTCATCG
>JBKJPD010000028.1:0-3254 GCA_046595345.1 Pseudonocardia sp. | reverse complement strand
GCGCTGCCCGCGGCGACGTCGGTCCCGTGTCCATGTCCCATGCCCATGGCGCCAATTTATGCGACAGTGCGCATGTATGCAACTACCTGAGCGGGTGTGATCGTGTCAACCGAGCCTGGGTCCTGGACGGAACGCCGCCTCGCGCGCGGACACGTGCTGGTTGCCGATCGCCCGAGGCCTCACCTCACGCGGCCTCCGGCGCGCCCGCACGGCGCTCTTGCTGAGTTGTTGGGAGTTGCCGCCGAATCTGATGGGGCACAGGATGGTCCGGAGCAAGCGCAGTGACCGCAATCGAGCACCCCTCGACTCTGATACGAGAGACCCGACGAGGAGGAGCGGTGATCTATTGCTGTCCGGAGGTGCCTTTGGACGTCGCCGGGTTGACGATGTCGAGTGACGGTTGACCGCGGAAGATGTGAACTCGACTGAGCCCCCACACAGCGGATGCCACCACCATCGTCGCAATCGCGATACCAAAAGAATATGCGGCGACGACGCCGTATCCAAGAGATGGATCGAGGAACGGGTAGGGAACCCAGCCGTCGGTGGCTCCGCGGATCAGCACGACGATTATCCACACCAGTGGGTAGACGAGTGTGACCCAGAGCCTGTTCCACGCAAGTGGACCCCGATCATCGACGAGGATCCACTCTGCTGCCGCATATAACGGCAAGATCACATGAAGAACCGTATTGGCCCACGGAAGAGAAACGCCCCCTTCGAGCCCTGCTAGCAAGGTGTTATAGACCACGCCCACGAGGACGATGTATGTCGTTGCGCATCCGCGGACCAACTCCAGCGATCGGGGCCGTCCAAGGAGGGTGGAGATTGCGACGCCGGCCAGCACGACGATTATGATGATGTTGCTCTGAATGGTGAAGTATCCGAAGAAGTTGAACGGATTTATGGATGCCCGGGACGCGGTATCCAAGAAAGTAGCAACGATCGCGGTGATTCCACTTATGGCGACGAGGAGTCGAATTACGGCTACAATGTACTTCAAATTGGTGTGCTCCCCGCTAGCGCCAAGGGCTGGCCCCGATCCTGACGGGTTAAATCCTACCCAGGATGCGTCTGGACGCAATGCCTGTTCTGGCCAGGTAACATGTATGTCACTCAGTGCAAGCGCGGTAACACCACATCCACCAACATCGATCACCTCGAAGGTCCTCCTCGGCGCGGTGGGTTCCACCTCGGTGCTCGGCACCGAGGCGCACGCTCGCGTCTACCGCGGACCGAACCGGAACCGACACGCAGGTCGTCTCGTAAAGCCATTACCTGATCGTCGGGTGGGGGAATTACGTGATCGTCATTCCCGCACCCTGGGGGAGTTGCTTGATCGCTGACGTACACGTCGTAGTAGGACAGCGGGCCGGGGCCTGTTCCCCGATGGTCTGCGTGGCGTTCGTCCTGGACGCCTACGCGCTGGCCGAGCCGGTGATCGGGCTGTTCAAGACCGAGCTGATCAAACCGGGCGGCCCGTGGCGGCGCACCGTCGAGCAGGTCGAGATCGTCACTCTCGGGTACGTTGACGGGTCCAACCACCGACGCCTACCGAGGCCTGCGGCGACATCCCACCCGCCGAACTCGAGACCGCCCACTGCCGGCAACATGCCGGCCCTCACCGAGGCCGGGCACTCAACCCCATAGGTCTCCCGACACGCCGGGACGGTTCACCGACGCGCAGCGCGACTCACTTGTGCGGCGACTGTGGTCGTTCTTCATCGGTATGGAGCGCATGACCAACCCAGATCTCGGGCCTCGTCATGGCCTACGACAACGAGCGGGAGGGTCTTCTCGTGTCTCACCCGTCGCTCGAGGCGATCTCGGTGCCCCTCCCGGGAGCGCTGGCCAGGGTATGAGTGTCAGCGGACAGACACATGCCGAGCCGGAGACCACGAGGTGGATCTGCAAACCCTGCGGATTCATCTACGATCCCGAGGAAGGTGACCCGGACGGCGGCATCGACCCGGGGACGCCCTTCGAGGACATCCCTGACGACTGGATGTGCCCCATCTGCGGTGCCACCAAGGCGGATTTCCGCGAGCTCGAGCCGGGAGAGTTCCCGGAGGACTGAGGAGGCTGAGTCATGGTCACCGGATACGCCCACTTCGTGCAACTCGCCGAGTCGCTGCAGTGGAACGAGATGGACATCGACTTCTCGGCCGACCGAGAGGCCTGGCCGCAGCTCACGGACGCCGAGAACGTCAAGGTCATCGGACTGATCGCAGGCTTCGTCATCGCCGAGACATCAGTGTCCGGGCAGCTCGGTTCCTACCAGGTGGCTGCGTCCGACGACTCGATGGAGGCGGCCTTCCGCGCCCAGGCCCGTGACGAGGCGCGCCACGCCCGCTTCTTCGACCGCGTCTGCGCCGAGGTCGCCGGGGTCCCGGGGGCCAACCCGGCGGCCCGGCGGGACGTCCTGCGCGCCCACGTCAGTACCGAGCTCGTCGACCTGTTCGACGAGCGCCTGCCGGCCACCGCCCAGCGGCTCGCCGAGAACCACGAGGGTCTGACCGCCGCGGTCGGGCTCTACCACATGGTGATCGAGGGCGTGGTCCTGCTGGGCGGACAGCATGCGATGCTCGACGCGCTCGAGGGCCTGTCCGTCGGGCTGCCGGGCGTTCGCAGGGGGATGGAGCTGGTCCTGCGTGACGAGCGCTGGCACATCGGGTTCGGATCGCGCATCGTGCAGAGCGCCGCGACCGGGCAGGACGAGGTAGAGGTGCTGCTCGAGCAGGGGGAGACGGCCGCCAAGGTCTGGGGGGACCTCATCACAACCGATGCGATCGAGTCCGCAGTGCGGCAGCACCGGCGCCGGCTCAAGGCCACCGGCATCAAGTTCTGGTGACCCACGAAGATCGCGTACTCCGTCACCGTCAGACGAGCAGCCGTCCTCGACAGCGCCACTATCCCAAAGGGTAGGTCCGCGAAGTCCTGCGCCAGCCGTCCGTGGAACCCGGATCGGCCCGCCGACGAGCGGGCCCGGTGCCGCTCACCGACCGACGACCCACTCCGCCCCGGCAAACGGGTCATAGATCAGCCAGGAGTTCTGCGGGGTCGGCATACCGGCGGCGAGGCTCTGCAGCAGCCGGCCCGCGACCGACAGATGGATCGTCGCACTTCGCCCGCCAGCGGCGTTGGTCCGGACGGTCCTGGGTGCCGGACGGGTTCGGCATAGTCACCGCGGCGCAGGCACCGCGATTGGGCTCCGAGGAAACACGAATCTCACCCGACCCGGAACGGGGCCGGGG
>JBKJPD010000599.1:0-8980 GCA_046595345.1 Pseudonocardia sp. | reverse complement strand
GACACCCACCCCCGCATGTGCGGCCGCGAGCAGAGCCGCGATCCCGGCGTGCACCGACGCGAGGTTGTCCAGCCGGGGAGCCGCGAACAGCTCCTCGGACCGGCCGAGCCGGGCGGGTGGGGTGAGGTCGTGGACGACGAGATCGTGGGCCGCCACCTCGCGTGGATCGACGCCGACCTCGCCGGCCAGGAATTCGATCAGGTCACCCTCGGACGGGGAGCCCAAACCCCAGATCGGGAGCAGGTGCTGCTGAGGGTCGAGCGTGAGGCCCTGGTTGACGCTGCGATCAAGGTGGATCGCGAGCTGCGGCACGCGCAGCAGCGGGCGCGCCACGTTCACCAGCACCGTCGAGCCGTCGTAGAGCGCGAGGCGTCCGGCAAGGCCGAGATCGCGGTCGAGCCAGGAGTTCCACAGGGCCCCGCCGTAGACCTCGACGGCCACCTGCCGCCAGCCGCCGCGGCCGACGTCGTGGCGGGGTTTGACCTTGAGCGTCGGGGAGTCCGTGTGCGCGGCGAACACTCGCATCGGGGTGCCGGGTACCGCACCGGGCGGGACCGACCAGGCCAGCAGCGTGCCGTCGCGCACGAGATAGCGCCCGCCGGGACCGTCGGACCACGGCCCGGACTCGGGCTCCTGGGTGAACCCGGCCACCTCCAGCATGCGGACGGCCTCGGCCACCGCGTGGTACGGCGTCGGCGATGCGGTGATGAAGTCGGCGAGATCGTGGCTGAGATCGTTCATCAGATGCGATTCTGCTCCTCGTGTTCGACGTCGTGGTGGTGGGTGCGGGTTCGGCCGGGTGCGCGCTCGCCGCCCGGTTGACGGGGCGCACGGTGCTCCTGCTGGAAGACGGCCCGGCGACCCCACCGCCCGAGCTCCTCGACGCCGCGTCCCTTGCCGCGACACAGCCCGGGCACGCGTGGAACTGGGCCCACCCCGCTGATCTGCGCACCGATACGCACCACCTGGTGCCCCGCGGACGCGGGTTGGGCGGGTCGAGCGCGATCAACGGTGCCAACTGGGTGCGGGTCACGCCCGCCGACGCCGACGGCTGGGGCATTCCGGGTTGGGGCTGGGCCGACCTGCTCGCGCACTACATCGCGTCGGAGACCGACGAGCTGATCGGACCGCTGCACGGCCGCGCCGGCCCGATCCCGGTCCGCCGCCCGGCGGGTGCCCTGCTGCATCCCGCCGCCGAGCGCTTCCTCTCCGCCGCGGAACGGCTCGGCTACCCGGCCGAGCCGGACAAGAACGCGGGCGGCCCGCCGGGGGCCGGGCTGGTGCCGAGCAACAGCGTCGACGGGGTGCGGGTGAACGCGGCGATGGCCTACCTCGGCAGGGGCAGGCCCGGCCTGACCATCCACGCCGACTCGCCCGTCAGGCGGGTGCTGCTGCAGGGGGGTCGGGCCGTCGGGGTGCAACTGGGCGACGGCACCGTGGTCGATGCGGGCGAGGTGGTGCTCTGCGCCGGGGCCATCGGCACCCCGCGCCTGCTGCTGCGTTCGGGTATCGGTCCGGCCGACGAGCTGCGCGCCGCGGGCGTCGACGTCGCGTGCGACCTGCCGGGGGTGGGTCGCGGCTGGTCCGACCATCCCGCGGTCTTCCTGCCTTTCACCAGCGCCGACCCGCCCGCCCATCCGCACGCCCCGGGCAGCCAGGCCGCGCTGAACATCGACGCGGGCGCTGACCCGGCGGGGGACGTGGAGGTACTGCTGTTCGTGCGGCCCTTCCAACCCGGCGGCGCACTGCATCTGATGTGCGCGCTGCAGCGGCCCGACAGCCGCGGTTCGATCACCCCTGACTCGATCGAGTACCGGTACCTGCGCACCGAGCACGACCGGCGACGGTTGCGGCACGCGGTCCGGACGGGCGCCGAACTGCTGCGCGCCGGGCTGGGGGAGCGCGCCGACCCCGGCGGCGACGTGCTCGGCAACGACCGAGCTCTCGACGGCTGGATCGCGGCGCACCTGACGACGTCGGTGCACATGTGCGGCAGCGCGGCGATGGGCTCGGTGGTGGATGCCGAGCTGCGGGTGCTGGGCGTGCAGGGCCTGCGGCTGGCCGATACGTCGGTCCTCCCGACGGTCGGGCGGCGCGGTACGGCGGCCACGGCGGTGGCGATCGGGGAGAAGGCGGCGGCGCTGCTGCGGAACTGATCGTGGAACACGAATTCGTGGCATCCGGGCCCGAGGCGGAGAGCCTAGGGTCGGTGTGGTGAACCCGTTCCTCGCACCGAGCCCGCTTCCGCATCTGTTCCCGGACTTCGACGCGATCCGAGAGGAGCACTTCGCGCCCGCGTTCGCCGAGGGGATGGCGCAGCAGCGCGCCGAGATCGACGCGATCACCGCGTCGGGGCCGCCCACCTTCGACAACACGATGGTCGAGCTGGAGCGCTCGGGTGCGGTCCTGCGTCGCGTGTCGGCGGTGTTCTTCGCGCTGGTCAGCTCGGTGAGTACCGAGGGCATCCGCGCGATCGAGGCCGATATCGCGCCGAAGCTCGCCGCCCACGCCGACGCCGTCACGCTCGATCCGGCGCTGTTCGCGCGCATCGAGGAGCTGTTCATCACGCGGTCCGAGCTGGGCCTGGACGCCGAGTCGCTGCGGCTGCTGGAGCTGCGCCACCGCGACGCCGTACGCGCCGGAGCCCGCCTCGGCGCGGCCGAGCAGGACCGGCTGCGCGCGCTCAACGCCGAGCTGTCGACGCTGTCCACCGAGTTCGGCACCCGGCTGCTGGCCGGGGCGAACGACGCCGCGGTCCTCATCGACGATCCGGCGCAGCTCGACGGCCTCTCCCCGGACGCGGTGTCCGCCGCCGCGCGAGCCGCCGCCGCCCGCGGGCTCGACGGGTACCTGCTCACCCTCGTGCTGCCCACCGGGCAGCCGGTGCTCGCCTCGCTCACCGACCGGGCGCTGCGGCAGCGCGTGCACGCCGCGTCGACGTCGCGGGGGGCGGGCGGTGCCCACGACACCCGCGAGATCGTCCTGCGGACGGTCGCCGTGCGGGCGGAGCGCGCGCGGCTGCTCGGGCACCCGCACCACGCGTCGTGGGTCGTGGAGATCGGGACGGCCGCCACCGTCGAGGCGATCGACGCGATGCTCGGCAAGCTCGCGCCGGTCGCCGCGGCCAACGCCCGCGCCGAGGCCGAGGAACTGGGCGCCGGGCACCCGATCGAGGCCTGGGACCGCGCCTTCCACGCTGAACGGGTGCGCCGCGAACGCTTCGACCTCGACGCCGCTGCCCTGCGTCCCTACTTCGAGCTGGAGCGGGTGCTGCACGACGGCGTCTTCCACGCCGCGGGCCGGCTCTACGGGCTGCGGTTCACCGAGCGTCACGACCTGCCGCGCTACCACCCCGACGTGCGGATCTTCGATGTCCACGATGACGACGGGCAGCTCGGCCTTTTCGTCGCCGACCTCTACGCGCGGGACTCCAAGCGCGGCGGCGCGTGGATGACCTCGTTCGTCACGCAGTCCCGGCTGCTGGAGACGAAGCCGGTGGTGATCAACACCCTCAACATCCCCCGCCCCGCGGAGGGCGAACCGACGCTGCTGAGCATCGAGGGCGTCCGCACCCTGTTCCACGAGTTCGGCCACGCGCTGCACGGGCTGTTCTCCGACGTGCGGTACCCGCGGTTCGCCGGTACCGCCGTGCCGCGCGACTTCGTCGAGTACCCCTCGCAGGTCAACGAGATGTGGTTGGAGCACCCGGAGATCCTCGGAAACTATGCGCGGCACCACGAGACGGGCGAGCCGCTACCCGCCGAGCTGGTGGAACGCCTGGCTGCGGCGCGGCGGTTCGGCGAGGGGTTCGCGACAACCGAGTACCTCGCCGCAGCCCTGCTGGACCAGGCATGGCACCGCATCGCGCCCGACGAGCAGGTGACCGACGTCGAGCGGTTCGAGGCCGACGCGCTGGCCGCCGCGGGCATCGCGGTGCCCAGCGCCCCGCCGCGCTATCGCAGCACGTACTTCAACCATGTCTTCGGTGGCGGCTACAGCGCGGGCTACTACTCCTACATCTGGAGCGAGGTGCTCGACGCCGACACCGTCGAGTGGTTCACCGAGAACGGCGGGCTGCGCCGGGAGAACGGCGACGCGTTCCGGCGCGAGCTGCTCTCCCGCGGCGGGGCGGTGGACCCGATGCAGGCCTACGAGTCCTTCCGCGGCCGCGGCCCGGAGATCGCCCCGCTGCTGGCGCGCCGAGGCCTGGCCGGCTGACCGCGACTATGCTCACCCGGCGATCCTCTGAGGTCCCCGCCGCCACCGTCCCCATCCTCTCGGAGGTTGTCATGTCCCCCTCGAAATCCCCCGCGCCGTCGAAGCCCGCCCCGGACGCCGATTCGGAGCAGCCGGAACCGGTGCCCGCCGCCGACGCCGCAATCCCCGATGAAACCGTCGAGGTGGCGGAGGACGGCGCCGACACACCGCTCAACCGTGCCGACCGCCGGGCGAAGGCCAAGGGAATCGACCCGTCCCACGTCGGGCCCCGCGCCGGCCGCACCACCCAGGGCCGCAGCGCCCGCAGCCACACCAAGCGCCAGATCAGCTGACCGTGCGGTGATCGGCGCCCGCGCCGCGCTCGCCGTGCGTCGCGACCTACTCCGGCGCGGAGGCCGTGACGCTCCCGTTCGTCGAGGGCGCTGCGGTGCGGGTCGCCCGGTCCGTCGCGGCTTCGAGGAACCGCAACAGCTCCACCGGGAACGGCAGGATGAGCGTCGAGTTCTTCTCCGACGCCACCTGCACCACCGTCTCCAGCAGCCGCAGCTGCAACGCGGCCGGATGCTCCGACATGGCCGCGGCGGCGAGGGCGAGCTTCTCCGAAGCCTGCAGCTCACCGTCGGCGCTGATCACGCGGGCCCGGCGTTCCCGTTCGGCCTCGGCCTGCCGCGACATCGACCGTTTCATCGACTCCGGCAGGGCCACGTCCTTGATCTCGACGCGGTCGATGTGCACGCCCCAGCCCAGCGCCGGGCTGTCGATGAGCAGCTCCAGGCCCTCGTTGAGACGCTCGCGGTTGGCCAGCAGGTCGTCGAGGTCGCTCTTACCGATGATCGAACGCAGTGATGTCTGCGCGACCTGGCCGATCGCGGCCGTGTAGTCCTGGACGTCGACGATCGCGCATACCGGGTCGATGACCTTGAAATACACGACAGCGTCCACCCGGACCGTGACGTTGTCGCGGGTGATGCCGTCCTGGCCGGGCACAGGCATCGTGATGATCTGCATGTTGACCTTCTCGAGGCGGTCCATGCCTGGCTGGATGCGTGTGAGCCCGGGGCCGAGGACCGATTCGCGAACCTTCCCGAACCGGAAGACCACCCCCCGCTCGAACTGGCGGATCACCCGGAAACCGGCGAAGAACCAGATCCCGGCGACCCCTGCGACGCTCAGCACCACGTCCAGAATGTTCATGACGCGCTCCCGTGCCCGTCCGGGGCACGGCCCGGCCTCGGGCACCTCCGACGGTACGCCCGCGAGGTGCCGCCGTCTCCAGTTTTCCCGCGGCGCGTGAAAACGGCTCAGCTGCAGTGGCCGCCCCGGGTGGGCGGCACGTCCAGGGCCGGGTTGCGGTCGAAGAAGCCCGCCGGCTTCAGCGAGAAACCCGTGTAGTCCACCGGCATCACCGGCCAGTCCTCCGGGCGCGGGAAGTGCGTGGTGCCGAACGTGTGCCAGACGACGATGTCCTCACCGTCGAGGGGTCGATCGGCGCGCACCCACGTCGGCAGCCCGGCCCCGCCCGGGTTCTGGTTGACGAAGTCACCCGCCGGGTAGCGCTCGGCGGGGTCGTACCGTGTCACCCACAGGTGCTTCGAGGCGAATGTGGCCCGCGCGTGGATCGACGACGCCTCGTCGGCCAGCATCGTGGCCTTGTTCTCCGGGATCAGCACGTAGCCGACGTTCTGTCCGAGCGCGTTCTGCACCGACGGGTTGACGATGTGCCAGGTCCGCACGACCGAGCCGTCGGCACTCCGCTGGGCGTCGGACTCCCGGGTGAGCCGCGTGCGCGACTGCCGGAAGGCGTTGCCGTGCGGGTTGTCCGGTCCCATCGGGACGCGCACCGCCTCGACCTCCTCCACGGCGTTGCACACCCCGTCGACGGTCATGTCCAGGCGCGCCGAGAACAGGTGCTGGTGATACGGCGCGCCGAGCCCGGGCGCCACCTCGGTGGCGTACTCCGAGCCGCCGGCCGGGTAGGCCCCGGTGAACACGATCCCGGTGGCCTTGACCTCCAGCTGGATGGTGCCGTCGAGGTAGAGGTACCAGTAGAAGCCATAGTCGTAGTTGCCGATCGGGGTGAAGAACGAGAACACCATCCGCCGCTGCCGGCGCGTCTCGTGCGACCCGGTGAACATGTCCGAGTGCTTCCAGAGCACCCCGTGGTCCTCCTCGTGCAAGCAGATCGCGTTGGTGATCGTCTTCGGGTGGCCGAGGTCGTCGGCGATCACGGCGTCGAGATAGTGGATCTCGCCGACGCAGTCGCAGCCACGCTGCAGCGAGTCGGCGTAGCGGGCGAACATGTACTCGCCGCAGTCGAAGTAGTTCTGCCAGAACCGCACCGGTGACGGGTCGGCGTAGGGCACCACCATCTCGGCCACCGACGCCCGATAGACGATCGGGCGCCCGTCGAAGCTGATCTGGTGCAGGGTCAGGCCCTCCCGCTCGTTGAACCCGATCCGCAGGTCCCACTTCTCCCAGCGCACCCGGTTGCCCTCGACCGTGAACGACGGGCCATCGGGCTGGGTGATCTCGATCGGTGTGAGGGTTTCGCGGAACGGCCCGACGAACGCCGGGTCGTCGAAGTTGCCCGACGTGGACGGCACCGGCAGCACGCCCTCGTCGATCACCTGGGTCACCGACCGCGAGGTGAGGTCGACGTAGGCGACGAGGTTGTCGATCGGGTGCGCCCACGGGTGGTCGCGCTCGTGGTCCTGCTGGAAGCCGAACGCGCGGACGATCCGGCGCCCGACCTCGGCGGGATAGTCGTAGACGCCGGCCGACAGTGGTACGGCCCGCACACTCCCCGGTGAGATGCCGCGGGCCGACAGGGAAGCCAGCCACTCGGGCGAGCCGTTGAGGATGTCCTCGATCATCTCGAACTCGGTGTCGATGATCGGGGGCTGGCCGTCGACGGGCGGGTCGAGTTCGCGAGCCGACACCACGTCTCCGCTGGTCGCGGACACGACGGTGTCGTGGGAGCGGCCGGTGGCGAGGTCGAGCAGGACGGCCCGGAAGCGGCGGTCGACCGGCCCACCGCCGAAGGCCAGCACCGCGGACTTGGCAGGCTCCTCCGGCGCGAAGAACGCGAACCGGACGTTCTCGGTGAACAGCCCGGCCCCGATCAGCGCGGTACGGACGGCGTCGACCTCGGCCGCGGTTGTCATGTCCAGTGGGTGGGTAGACGTACGAACCTCGGCGATGGTCATCGCAGTGCCTCCAGGGGAGTCGCGGTCGGGACGGGACGGGTCGGCGGGCGGGCCATCGACCATGCCACCCCGGCGGCGAAGAACACCACCAGTACGCCGCCGATCGCGGCGGCCAGCCCGCCGGAGCCGCCGATGAGTGTGGAGAAGTTGGAGATCGTCAACCACAGGCATACCAGCAGCCCGGCGAGCCCGAGGGCCGGCGCGATCAGGGTCTGCCACGGGCGCGGGTCCACCCGGGTGCGCCGGAAGAACATGACGACGGCCAGGCAGGTCATCGCCATCAGCGCGAGCACACCGAGCGTCGCGGTGCCGGCCATCCACGCGAACACCTGCGTCACCGGGTCCATCCCGGCCAGCGCGAACACGGCGACGAGTACCAGCGCGCTACCCGACTGCGACAGCGATGCGACGTGCGGCGAGCCGTGCCGGACGTGGCTGCGCCCGCACGGGGCGGGCAACGCACCGCTCCCACCGAGGGCGAACAGGTAGCGGGCGAGCACGTTGTGGAACGACAGGATCGCGGCGAACAGGCTGGTCACGAGGAGCACCTGGGCGATGTCGCCGCCGACGGTGCCCAGCGTTGCGGTGATCGTCGTCAGCAGCATGTTGCCGGGATCGGTCCCGGCCTGCGCGACGGCCTCGGAGTTACCCCACGCGGAGACGACGGCCCAGCTCGACAGCGTGTAGAACGCGCCGATCAGCAGGAGCGCCAGGTAGGTGGCGCGCGGGATCGTGCGTTCGGGGTCGCGGGCCTCGTCGCGGAACACGGCGGTGGCTTCGAAGCCGATGAAGGCCGCGATCGCGAACATGATCGCCACGCCCGCGGAGCCCGACGTGATCTGGGACGGCACCAGCAGCGCCGTCGACAGTCCTTCGGGACTGCCCCCTCCGCTCCCGACCACCACGGCGTCGAACACGAGCACGATCGTCACCTCGGCGACGAGCAGCACGCCGAGCACGCGGCTGGACAGCTCGATGCGGCGGTAGCCGAGCACACCGGTGACGGCGAGCGCGGCGATCGAGTACAGCCACCACGGCAGGGCAGGGCCGCCGTAGTTCTGCACGAGGCCGTCGAGGATCGCGCCGATGTAGCCGTACACGGCGAGCTGCACGGCGGTGTAGGTGGCGAGCGCGAGGAACGCGGCACCGAGCCCGGTTGCCCGGCCCAGGCCGCGCTCGATGTAGGCGTAGAACGCGCCGGCGTTCGGAACGTGGCGGCTCATCGCGCAGAACCCGACCGCGAACAGCAGCAGAACGACCGCGCACAGCGCGAAGGTCGCCGGGAACGCGGCGCCGTTGCCGAGCCCGATGCCCAGCGGCACCGTCCCGGCGATGACGGTCAGCGGCGCGGCTGCGGCGACGACCATGAAGACGATGGAGCCGACTCCGAGAGAGCCGGTCAGGGTGTGCGTGCGGTCGGTCATGCGGACCTCCCGGAAGGGGTGTGGGACGTGGCGTGGACGGTCCACGGACGTGGGGCAGCGGTCAAAGCCCACTACGCGGACTGGCGAAAGGTGCACCGGCTCGCTCTCACGCCGCGGGAACGCGGGCCGGGA
>JBKJPD010000511.1:0-8960 GCA_046595345.1 Pseudonocardia sp. | reverse complement strand
CCGAGCCACGAGGGAGCGGGAAGGCCCGGCCCGCGCTCAAGGCAGCGGTGGCAGACGAGAACTGCGCGCGGCTCAAGACGACCGTGCCGACACCGGCCGTGGCCCCGGGTGATGACCCGTGCCATGGTCGGTCGATCGCAATGTTGATCTACGCTGAGGGTCCGAGCTCGCGGACCCGTGGACTACGGCTGATCATCCTGGTCGTCGATGTCCAACATCAGGTGTTGCTTCGGGTCGTCACGATGCCGATCCAGTCGTAAGGAGTCATGACCCTCCGGTCAACGTCGACGTGGACATGTCCGCCGTCGCCTACTTCCGGGTGGTCGACGCCGTGACGTCGGTGGTCGCGAGCAGTGCCGTGGCTCTCGCCCCGGTGGCGCGTGCCAGCACGCGATCCACCAGGGTGTAGGCCCGCTGCCGGGCCGCGCAGGCCCGCTCCGCCGTCTCCGCCAGCAGCCCGCCCGCGTCGATACCGAGCTGGTCGAGTGAGTTTCGGTAGTGCTCCACCCAGACCCGCGCGCTCGCGACCGTCGCCTCGGGGTGGAACTGCACGCCCAGATGCGGGCCGTGAGTGAATGCCTGGACGCCGACAGCCGTGCGGGCGACCTCGACGACCGCCGGGCCCAGCTCCATCACATCGAGGTGCCACATCAGCCACGGGCCCGGCTCGACCACCTCCGCGGCCGCCGTCTCGACGCGCAGCCAGCCGATCTCGGGCCCGTCCGCGGCAGCCCGGACGCGGCCGCCGAGGACGCGGCACAGCAGTTGCGCGCCGAAACAGATGCCGAACACCGGCACCTCGGCCCGGACCGCCCGCTCGAGCAGCTCCCACTCTCCGCGCAGGTACGGCAGTGACTCGTCGGCCGCGGAGTCGTCGGACCCGAGGGGAACGACGAGGTCGAACTCGGTCGGGTCGGGCAGCCGCGGCGCCCTGGCCTGCACGATGTGCAGGCTGGCCCCGAGCTCCGCCAGCCGCTCCCCGACCAGACCGGGCGGGCAGTCTTCCTGGTGCTGGACGAAGAGCACGCGCATCGCTCAGCTCCAGGGGAAGGGCGAGTTGCTCGTGGGGTGCAGCCGTCCGGTCTCGTAGCGGGCGAACCGGAACGGCTCCAGCAGCGCACTCGGCTCTCCGAGCAGCTCCCTGGCGACGAGCTCACCCACGCCGAGCATCTTGTAGCCGTGGTTGGAATCGGCGATGACGTACGCGTTCTGCCGGAACACGTCGAAGACGGGGAAGCTGTCCGGGGTGAACGCGCCTATCCCGCCGGAGGGCTCATCCCGGTAGAGCGACCGCTTGCCCTCGAACCGCTTGTGGCAGTGCGCCAGCGCCGAGGTCCACATTCGGACGAAATCCTCGCCGACGACGAACTCGGGGCTCTGCGGCCCGTACGGGTCGACGGCCACCTCCGCCGCGGGCCGCGTGATCCGCACCGGCGAGGCGCCGCCCTGGACGCCGCCGAAGGAGAAGTCGGGCTTGTAGTAGATCCCCCACATCTCCTCGGTGATCAGGCTGCCGTCGGAGTCGTCGTGCAGCGGCTGGTCGGAGTCCACGTGCAGCACCGGGGGGAGCCGGCCGTGATTATCGACGAACTCGCTCGGATCGACCTGTAGCGTGCCCTCCTGCAGGGCCCAGTAGGTCCACATCGCCTGGCCGGGGTGCACGACCCCATCGGGCGCGGTCACCGGGATGGTGTCGGGCAGCTCCAGCATCGCCCAGATGTCGCGGATCCACGGCCCGACCGCGACGACCAGCTCGTCGCAGCGGATCTCGCCCTGGTCGGTCTGCACGGCCGTCACCGCTCCACCGTCCGTGGCCACGCCGGTGACCCGCACACCGGTTCGGATCCGGACGCCCTCGGCCTCTGCCTTAGCCGCCAGCCCCTTCAACGAGGCGAGGTTGTTGGCGTAGCCGCCGCGCTTCTCATGCAGGACCACAGATGCCCCGGGCGCCTGCCAGTCGGAGAACATGCCGGTCATGTACTCGCGGCAGGCTGCTTCCCCGACCACGAGCTCGGAGTCGTAGCCGATGGCATGCTGTTCGGCGTATATCTGCTCGACGTCGGCGCGCATCGACTCCGGCGCGATCTGGACGTACCCGACGCCGTGGTAGGCGAACGCCACAGGGTCGGACTCCCACAGCCTGACGGAGTGCGCCATCAGCTCCCGCATCGCCGGCTGGAAGTAGTTGTTGCGCACCACCCCGCACGCCACGCCGGAGGCGCCGGCAGCCACCCCCGTCTTGTCGATCACGAGGATGTCACCGCCGTCGCCCTGCCCCGTGGCCCGCAGCCTCCTGGCGAGGTGCCACGCGGTAGACAGGCCGTGGATACCTGCGCCGATGATCACGTAGCGGGCATGCTGAGTCATGCGGCTCACCTCGACTGGCATCATGATGATCGGCCTCACAGCTTATCGCCCAAGAGGCAATACCATCTCCATTAGTCGGGACTGACGATACTATGGCTCGCACCGGTAGACCAGCCGCTCGGCAGGTTGGATCCGTCCAGCGCGCGGTCGAGGTGCTGGACGCCCTCGCCGAGGCGCGCACCGAGCTCGGCACGAACGAGATCGCGCGGCGCACCGGGGTGAACGTCAGCAGCATCTCCCGCCTGCTCTCCACCCTGACCACCGCAGGCCTGGTGCAGCACGTCCCGTCCACCGGTCGCTACCGGCTCGGTATCAAGATCCTGCAGCTCGCCGGCGCGGCCAGGGAGAGCATGGACGTCCGCGGCATGGCCCGGCCCTTCCTCGAGGAGCTCACCGCGATCACCGGGGAGACCAGCACCCTCTCCCTTCCCGGCGCCCATGACCTGCTCACGATCGACTTCGTGCCCAGCCCGAAGTCCGTGCGCAGCGTCGCGCGGGTCGGGCGCAACAGCGTCGCCCACGCCACCGCAGCCGGCAAGGTCCTCCTCACCTGGGGCGGGAGGCTCCCGGAGGGCGAGCTCGTCCGCTACACCGACCGCACCACCACCGACCGTGCGGTGCTCGAGCAGGAGATCGAGCATGTCCGAGCGCGCGGGTGGGCGCAGGCCGTCGGCGAACGCGAGGACGACCTCAACGCCATCGCAGTGCCGGTACTGGACGGCAACCGGACCCTCGTCGCGGTGCTGGGCGTCCAAGGCCCCGCGAGCCGGTTCACCCCCCGGTCCATGCGGGCTGCGATCGACCCTCTGACCGAGCGTGCCGCGGCCCTCGCGTCCGCATTCTAGGTTGCGCAGATCGCTGGTCCATCAGCTCCGCAGGAAGGTGGCCAGCGAGTCGTCGAGCTCGGACCACCATGGGGTGTGATGGGTCGGGCCGACGCTGCCCGTGCACGGCGAGGAGAAGGAGCGGTCCCGGTAGCCGATGATGCTCTCCTGCTTGTGGTGCTCCCAGGTGCGGAAGTGCTCGCGGACCAGCTCGAGATCGAACGCCGGGTAGTCGATGTCCTTGAGCAGGTCCCGGAGGTAGTCGGTCTGGAAGTCGATGTCGTCCATCGGGCCGTCGAGCACCGCCTGCCGCTCCCGCCAGGCCCCGATGTCGGCGTCCATCTCAGCGCGGCCAGGCACCGTGGTCCGTCCGAGGATGACGTCGCGGGCATACCAGGCCTGCGCATCGAACATGGTGAACGTGTAGTACTGGTCCTGCATCGCCAGGTACATGAACTTCGGGTTGGCCGTCCAGACCACGCCCTTGTAGAGGTTCTCCGGATACAGCACGTTGCCGGTACGCAGGCGCAGGCCGTCCTCCAGATACGGGAACCAGTGCTGGTATCCGGTGCACATGATGATCGCGTCCACTTCACGGGACGTCCCGTCGACGAAGTGTGCCGTCCTGCCCTCCACGTGGTGGAGCTTCGGCACCTCGCAGATCCCGTCGGGCCAGCCGAAGCCCATCGGAGCGTTGCGGTAGGAGATCGTCACAGACCGCGCACCGTACTTCTTCGTCTGCAGCGCGATGTCCTCCGCCGAGTAGCTGCTGCCCAGGATCAGCAGGTCCTTGCCGGTGAACTCATGCGCGTCGCGGACGTCGTGGGAGTGCAGCACCCGGCCGGGAAAGGTGGCGAAGCCCGGGTACTCCGGGAGGTTCGGGGTGGAGAAATGGCCGGTTGCCACGATGACGTGGCTGAACTCCTCTGTGCGGGTCCCGCCGTCGCCGCGCGACTCGACGGTCACCTCGAAGGCGTCCCGGCCGGCGTCGAACGAGATCCAGCGGACTGCCGAGTTGAACTGGATGTGCTGCCGGATGCCGTTCTTCTTCGCCCGCCCGGTGATGTAGTCGTACAGCGCCTCGCGCGGCGGGAAGGAGGGGATCGGCTTGCCGAAGTGCTCGGTGAAGGTGTAGTCGGCGAACTCCAGGCACTCCTTGGGCCCGTTGGACCACAGGTAGCGGTACATGCTCCCGTGCGCGGGGTCGCCGTACTCGTCGAGCCCGGTGCGCCACGTGTAGTTCCAGAGACCGCCCCAGTCGCTCTGCTTCTCGAAACACACGACCTCGGGGACGTCCGCCCCGTTCCGGCGGGCTGTTTCGAAGGCCGACAGCTGGGCCAGGCCGCAAGGCCCGGCTCCGATGATCGCGACGCGTGCCATGGTGATCCTCCAGTGCGGTCGGGTCAGGTCAGGACCGGGGTCGTGACTTCTCAGGGTCGTAGAACGGGAATCGGACGATGCGCGCCGGGATCCGTTTACGGTGCCCGTCGAGCTTCCCGATCTCGACGGCGTTGCCGATCGCGGCGTGCTGCACCGCGATCCGGCACAGTGCGATGTTCGTGCGCAGCACCGGCGAACGGGTCGCGCTGGTCACCACACCGACCTGAGACCGTCCGATGTGGACGCAATCACCATGCCGTGCGGGCTCGTTACCCTCGAGCTCCAGCCCGACGAGGGTGCGTTGGGGGTTGGCCTTGCGCGCCAGCAGCGCCTCGCGGCCGACGAAGTCGTCCTCCTTCGTCTTCAGCGGCACCGTGAAGCCGATGCCCGCTTCGAACGGGTCGACCTGGTCGGAGAAGTCGTAGCCTGCGAACACCAGTCCGGCCTCGATCCGCAGGATGTCCAGCGCGTCGAGCCCGAGCGGCAAGATCCCGTGCGGCTGCCCGGCCGCCCACACCGCGTCCCACAGCGCCGTCGCGTGCTGCGGGTGCGTCCACAGCTCGTAACCGAGCTCGCCGGAATAGCCGGTACGCGAGATCAGCAGCGGGATGCCGTTGTGGTCGCCGATCCGGCCGATGGCGAACCGGAACCAGGCCAGCTCGCTGAACGGCGGCTGCGTCGGCGGCGTCCAGATGATCTCCTTCAGGAGGTCGCGACTGGCCGGGCCCTGCACGGCGATATTGTGCATCTGGTCCGTGGAGTGTTTGACCCAGACGCGGTCGAGGCCGAGGCGCTGCGCCTGCTCGCGCAGCCAGACGCCGTCGTACTCGTCGCCGCCGACGAACCGGAAGTTCGTGTCCCCGAGTCGGAAGACCGTGCAGTCGTCGATCATGCCGCCGGTCTCGTTGCACATCGCGGAGTAGACGACCTGGCCCTGCGACAGCTTGCGGATGTTACGGGTCACAGTGGCCTGCAACAGCGCCTCGGCATCCGGACCCAGCACCTCGAACTTGCGCAACGGCGACAGGTCCATCACCGCGACCCGCTCCCGACACGCCCAGTACTCCTCTTGCGGCCCGTGGTTGTCGTAGCTGGTCGGCAGCCAGTACCCGCGGTACTCCGTGAACCGGCGGGTCAGCGTGGACGTCCGCTCGTGGAAGGCCGTCTCCTTCGTCAGGGTCGCCTCCGACTCCGGGGTGACACGGTGCGCGATGGCCATCGAGAACCTCCTCTTCCCGTCGTAGACCCGCACGTGCATGTCGGTGGGCACCCACGCATTGGACGCGTCGATGTCATCCGGACACGCCGACGTGGCGCACACCAGGTCCTGCGTGGCCCGTAGGAGCACATAGTCGCCGGGCCGCGACCACGGCTCGTCGAACACGAGCAGGTTGTGGTCATCGAACATGGTGTTGTAGAACAGGTTCAGCGCGGGCCAGCCCTTCCGGGCGGCCACCCCGTACCCGGCCAGCCGCCGGTTGAAGTTGTCCGTGCAGTTGATGTGGCCCGGGTAGCCCATGTCCTCGTAGTACTTGGCGTTGCAGGCCAGCCCGAAGGTGTCGTGCCGCCCGACCGTGTCGCGCACGACCTCCACCAGCGGCTGGGCATCCTGGTCGTAGAACTTCCCGAACAAGCCAGGCTGCGGGTAGGCGTTGCCCATCAGGTAGCGCGTCGTGGTGGAGTCGAACCCGCGCTCGACGCCCTCCTGTAACTGCCGCGCATCGAAGGCGAGAAAGTCCGAGCACTGCCTGCCTTCGACGTCGATGACCTGGATGTACTGGCCCGCCCGTACCTCGTAGACCTGAGCGGTGGCCGCATCGATGCGCAGGTCGAGGATCGGCTCGGCAAGCGGTTCCGGCAGCGGAGGCGCCGAGTGCGGCCGCAGCACCGCGCGGCGCACCTCCAACAGCAGGTCCGACGGCGGGTTGGCCGACTCGGCGTCGATCGGCATCGGTGCACCCGGCGCCGCCACCAGCGCGACGGCGTCGCGGACGGCGGTGAACGACTCGCGCGCCCCGGCCGGTGACCACTCGCCGAACATGCGCGCCGCGGTGGCCGCCGCCGGGTCGACCCCGTGCCCGGCCAACATCCCGAGCACGGCAGCGGCTCCGTCCCCGTCGTCCCGAGCGCGTGTGAGCCCGCGCAGCACGGTCGCCGGCGCGTCGGCGGTCAACCCCAGTGCGCCGCCGTCGGCCCCGCGCTCGCCGAGCACGGTGAGCTCGGCGGGCTGGCGGCCCTGCCGGTCGACCACATCGAGGCGGTCCCCGCCGCCGAGCCGGACCGCCGTCACCCCGCCCGCGCGGACGCGGTAGGTCTCGAGCCCGGGTTCGCGGGGGATCAGGCCGGGCAGCAGCAGCCGGGCGGACGGACGAGTCGAGGTCACGCGCCGCCCACCTTGGTGTCGTGCGAGACCTGCTCGGCCTGGGCCAGCAGTGTCGCGGCGAGCGCCCGCTTGCCCGCGGCGTCGAGCTTGTCGGTCTCGTTGCGCAGCGCCCGCTCGTCGACGGTGCGGTTCCAGTAGTCCACCGATCCGCGGCCCAGCAGTGCCGAACGGCCCACGAACTGGCGCAGCACCTCGTTGGACGGCCCCATCACCCAGCCGGCCTTGCCGTCGCGCAGGTAGCGCTCGAGTCCGAGGTCGCGGCGGTAGCCCGAGCCGCCGCAGGCGTGCAGCATCCGGTCGACCACGCCGGTGACGTTCTTGGCTGCGGTGAACTTGATCTGCCAGCACCAGTGCAGATAATCAGCGCGCGCGATGGTGCCGGGCGTGAGCACGAGCCGGTTGTTCTCGGTGGCTCCGTCCAGGGCACCCGCCACCGAGAACACCGCGAGCCTGCTGGCGTTCGTGTCGATCACGGCCTCACCCACGTAGTCCTGCACGGTCGGGTAGTCGGCCACCCGCTTGCCGGTGTCGCGGTGCTCCTTGCCCGTGGTGTGCCGCTTCGCGATGTCGATCGCCCCCATCGCGATGCCGTTCCACACCGCGGCGGAGCCGGTGAGGAACCAGGGGTCCACCGCCTCGTCGTTGGACTCGGCACCGTCGCCGACCGGCCCGACCAGATGCTCGGCGGGTACGAGTGCCCCCCTCACCTCGACCCCGCCGGACTGGTTGCCCCGCAGCCCGAGCGCGTCCCAGAGCGAGGGCTGCGCTGTGACGTCCGCGGCGTCGACGACGAAGACGGACAGGTCGTCGTAACCGGTGAAGTCGGGGCTCGTGGTCTGCACGACGTAGAAGTCGGCGAAGCCGCCCGAGGTGGTCCATGAGGACTTCTTGCGCACCCGGAAGGACCCGTTGACGCGCTCGGCCCCCGACGAGATCGGATACCAGAAATGACCGCCGGTCTGCGGGTCGGAGTAGGACAGCGTGCCGATCCGGCCGGTGTTCAACGTGCGGATGAACGTGTCGATAAGCGCAGGTGTCGGACGCAGCATGATGGTCTGCACTGCGGTGGTGTGCATGACGAAGCACATCGCCGTGGACGCGCAGCCGTAGCGGGCGATCGTCTCGCACGCCATGGCGAAGGTGCGGTGGTCGCCACCGAGGCCGCCGTACTCCTCAGGAACGGTGAGGGACAGGAAGCCGTTCTCACCGAGCAGTTCCAGGTTGCGCCGCGGGAACCGCAGCTCGTCGTCGGAGCGCTCGGCGTTGGCCCGCATCTCCTGCTCGCACAACTCGATCAGCGTCTCTCGCAGCCGCTGCTGGCGCGGCGTGAGCAGCCAGTCGGGATCCCACTCGTATCCGAGCCCCCAGAACGGCTGCTCACCCCACCGTTTCACGGGAACCTCGTCGTCGGCGCGCACGGTCATTCGGAGCGGAGCTCCCACCGCGGCAGTTCACCGAGCGCCGCGGCGTAGCGCCGCCGGTGCACGGGACGCAGCAGCATGCCCCAGCCGATGAGGGCGAACGGCAGCAGGATGAACAGCGAGAACGTGTTGTGGGTGAACAGGAAGAACAGCGCGAGGATCGAGGTGGCCAGGCCGACGCAGACCGGAAGGATCCGGAAGCGCACCTGCACCCGGCGCAACCGCGCATACTGCTCGGCGTCGATCTGCGCGGTGTTCCAGCGCCGGCCGCAGACGCAGTTCCACACCTCGCCGTAGGCGAGGTCACGGCGCTCACCACATTCGCAGCGCACCGCGATCGGTGGACCTTTCAGCACCGTGCTAGGCCGTTCGTGGCTCGCGAGGCGCTCGCGCAATGACTGCTTGGGCACTGGCTGATAGGGCTTCATCGTCAGCTCTTCCCCACATCCACGGTGTAGCCCGGCGGGATCGCCGGAGTGTTCTCGCGCCACTGGATGCGCACCCGGTCCTCGACGAGGCGCCGATAGAAGAACAGCACCAGGGCGATCAGCAACACCGTCGCGCCGATCATGGTCTTGCTGAGGC
>JBKJPD010000424.1:0-8562 GCA_046595345.1 Pseudonocardia sp. | reverse complement strand
GGCCAGTGCCGCGGGCTGCGCAGCGCGCCGTCCCCGACCGAGACCGCGGCGCCGGTCGCCGCCATCCATGACATGGACATCGTCACCGACGGGCGGCTCATCGAGGCGGGCAACCTGTTCGAGGGCCGGCGGGTCTCGGTCGGGGACGGCGCGCTGCGCAGCCCGCGGCACTGGCCGAAGCTGCGCGACCCCTTCACCCCGTCGTGGGGCGAGCCGTACCTGGAGATCGCGCACCGCATGTTCGGGGCCGTGCACCGCGCCCGCGAGCTTGCCGAAGGCCACGAGGCGCTGTGCGTGTCGCACCAGTTGCCGATCTGGACGCTGCGCCGCTTCGTCACCGGGCGACGGCTGTGGCACGACCCCCGCAAGCGCGAGTGCGGGCTCGCCTCGCTGACGTCATTCGTCTTCACCGGTACGGAGCTGACCGGTCTTCGCTACAGCGAACCGGCGGGCGCGGGCGACCTGAGGGCGACCGGCGCATGAGGCGTGTTGTCGCCATGGCGGCGCTGCTTCTGCTCGCCGGATGCTCGACGAGTAAGGACGCCGTGGCTGTCGGCGGGGAGTTCACGTTCGTCGCCCCCAACGGGCAGACGACGATCATGTACGAGCCCGCGGAGGCCCGGGGGAAGATTGTCGGCATCGCGGGGGAGAGCCTGTTGCGGCCCGGCGAGATGGTGAGCCTCGACGACTACGCGGGCCGCGTCGTGGTGATCAACATCTGGGGGTCATGGTGCGGGCCGTGCCGTGCGGAGGCGCCAGAACTGCAGGGCGTGCAGGATCAGACGGCGTCGCTCGGGGCGGTCGTGCTCGGCCTCGACGTCCGCGACGACCGCGACGCCGCCACCGACTTCATCCGCGACCGCGGGCTGACCTACGACTCGATCTTCGACAATCCCGGGCGCACCCTCGCGGCGCTGAAGGGCTACCCGCGCAACGCCGTGCCGTCCACGCTCGTGCTCGACAAGCAGCACCGCGTCGCCGCCGTGACCCTGCTCCCGGTCCGCGTCCCCGAGCTGATCCCGCTGATCGAGCGTCTGGCAGCGGAGTAGCCGCCCCGACGTGCCCCCGCCCGCCCATTCGCGCCACGGCACCCGCGAGTCGGGGTCCAGGTGCGCGCGAGTCGGGGCCTGGGCACCCGCGAGTCGGGGATTCCGTGCGCGCGAGTCGGTGCGTCGCGGCGAGTGCGCGCACTACACGTTGTAGAACCCGGTGCGCGGAAACGGCAGTCGCGGGCCTACCCTGATCGTGATGGACCCCTCGACCGCCCTCGCCGTCTCCGGCCCGCTGCTGCTCGCGGCCGCCGTGGCCGTGCTGGCGGGTGCGGTGAGCTTCGCGTCGCCGTGCGTGGTCCCGCTCGTCCCCGGATACCTGGCCTACCTCGCCGGCCTGGTCGGCGCCGACGCCCCGCCCGCCACGCTCGCCCAGGCGCAGGAGATCCGCGACGGGCGCTGGCGGGTGGCCGGAGCAGCCCTGCTGTTCGTCGCCGGGTTCACCGTCGTGTTCGGCACGATCCTCGTCGGCGTCGTCTGGCTCTCCGACGCGCTGGTGGCCAACGAAGCCGTCCTGCAGCGCGTCGGCGGTGTCGTGATGATCGCGATGGGGCTGGCGTTCGTCGGGCTCATCCCGGTGCTGCAGAACGAGCGCCGTGTGCACTGGGTGCCGCGCGCCGGGCTGTGGGGAGCGCCGCTGCTCGGCGCCGTGTTCGGTCTCGGCTGGGTGCCGTGCATCGGGCCGACGCTCGCGGGCGTCGTCGCCGTAGCGGCGGGCACCGGTGGCGGTTCGCTGCGTGGTGTTGTGCTCACGCTCGCCTACTGCGCGGGGCTGGGCCTGCCGTTCGTCCTCATCGCGCTGGGGGCGTCGCGGGCGGTCCGGGCGCTGGGCTGGCTGCGCCGCAACACCCGCCGGATCCAGATCGGCGGTGGCGTGCTCATGGTGGCCGTCGGGTTCCTGCTCGTCAGCGGGTTGTGGGGCGGGATCCTCGCCCAGATCCAGACGTCGGTCGTGTCCGGCTTCGTCCCGGTGCTGTAGATGGCCACTCACACGGAAACCCCGACTCGCGCGCTCCTTGACCCCGACTCGCGGGCACGGAAACCCCGACTCGCGGGGGTGGTTCGGAACGGGTGGCGGGGCCTCACCTCCATGCGGACGGCGCTCGTGCTGCTGTTCCTGCTGGCTCTGGCCGCGCTGCCGGGGGCGTTGCTGCCGCAGCGTTCGCTCAACCAGAACCTCGTGGACAAGTACTTCGCCGCCTACCCGGCGATCGCGCCGACGTTGGACAGGCTCGGGTTCTTCGGCGTCTTCGCCTCGCCGTGGTTCGCCTCGATCTACCTGCTGCTCATGGCGTCGCTGGTCGGTTGTGTGCTGCCGCGCACCATCGAGCACGCGAAGGGTCTGCGCGCCGCCCCCGTCGTCACCCCGCGCAACCTGGCGCGGCTCCCGCACCACGCCGAGGCCACGCTCGACGCCGACGTCGACGAGGTGGCCGCGCGGGTTCGTACCCGGCTGAAGGGCTGGCGGCGCCGGGAGGAGACCGAGGGAACGGGTCGCACGGTCTCGGCGGAGAAGGGCTACGTCCGGGAGGCCGGAAACCTGCTGTTCCACCTGAGCCTGATCGGGCTGCTCCTCGGGTTCGCCGGGGGCAAGCTGTTCGGCTACGAGGGCCAGGTGATCGTGCTCTCCGGTGGAGGTGAGTTCTGCAACACCGGCATCCTGGGCTTCGACTCGTTCCGTGCGGGGCTGCGCGTCGACGGCACCGAGCTCGACCCGTTCTGCGTGCGCGTCGACGACTTCACCGCCGAGTACCTGCCGACCGGCCAGGCGTCGAGCTTCCGCGCGAGCATCGGCTACCAGAGCGCGGAGGACCTCGCGGCCGGACGGGTGGACCAGTGGCGGCCCTACGCGCTGGCCGTCAACAGCCCGCTGCGCCTGGACGGCAGCCGCGTATACCTACTGGGCCACGGCTACGCGCCGCGGTTCACCGTGACCTTCCCCGACGGGCAGCAGCGCACCGGCGTGACCCAGTGGCGCCCCGTCGACCCGGCCACGCTGCTGTCCGAAGGTGCCACCAAGTTCGAGCGCCCCGGCGTCAGCGATGCCGATCAGCGCCGCACCACCCAACTCGCGATCACCGGCCTGCTGGCGCCCACGAGCTCGGGCGGCAAGATCGTCACGTCGGTGTTTCCGGAACTGCGCGATCCCGAGGTGGCGATCGACGTGCTGCGCGGTGACCTCGGGCTCGACGACGGCCGTGGCCAGTCGATCTTCCAGGTGGACCAGAGCAAGATCGACTCCAAGGAGCTGGTGCGGGTGGCGCGGGCCAACCTGGTGCCCGGCCAGCAGGTCACGCTCGACGACGGCACGGTCGTGGCATTCGAGGGCGTGCAGCAGTGGGTCTCGCTGCAGGTCAGCCACGATCCCGGGCAGGTCGCTGTGCTCGTGTTCGCGGTGACGATGCTGGTGGGGCTCGGGCTTTCGCTGTCGGTGCGGCGGCGCCGGTTCTGGGTGCGGCTCACGACGCTGGCCGACCCCGGTGGCACGAAACGTACCCTCGTGGAGATCGGTGGCCTTGCGCGAACCGATCGTGCGGGCTACGGCGAGGAGTTCGACCGCCTGCAGGCGGATCTACTGGACGAACCCACCACGGCAAAGGACAGCTGATGCTCATCGAACTCGCCCTCTACAGCGACCGCTTCTTCATGGCCGCGGTCGGCGTGTACGTGCTGGCGATGATCCTGCACGGCGCCGAGTTCGCCGCCGAACGCGTCGCGAAGCCGGTGCTCGTCGGCGCGGGTGGCCCCGCGTTGGAGGAGCCGTCCCCGGCCCCGCAGCGATACCGGTCGGAGCGGTACGCCCGGATGGCCGTGTCGCTCGTCGTGCTGGGCGCGGTCCTGCAATTCGTCTCCATCGTCACCCGCGGCATCGCCTCCGGGCGGTGGCCGCTGGGCAATATGTACGAGTTCACCTCCGCCATCTGCCTGGCCGCGGTGGTCGGGTGGCTGCTGGTGCTGCGGCGCTCACCGGCGTTGCGCCCGGTCGGGCTGTTCGTGATGCTCCCCGTTGTGATTCTGCTGTTCCTCGGCGGAACGGTGCTCTACGCCCAGGCCGCGCCGGTCGTCCCTGCCCTGCAGTCGTACTGGCTGGTGATTCACGTCACGACGATCAGCCTGTCGTCGGGGCTGTTGCTCGTGCCGGGGGTGGCGAGCCTGCTGTTCCTGCTGCGCCGCTCCGGACGGTTGCCGATGCTGGCGGACCGACTGCCGGCCGCCGACGTCCTCGACCGGTTGGCCTACCGCGTCACGATCATCGCATTCCCGCTGTTCACCTTCGCGGTCATCGCGGGCGCCATCTGGGCCGAGGCCGCCTGGGGCCGGTTCTGGGGCTGGGACCCCAAGGAGACCGTCGCGTTCATCTCCTGGGTCGTCTATGCGGCCTACCTGCACGCGCGCGCCACGGCGGGCTGGCGGAGCGGCCGGGCCGCGTGGGTCAACGTCGCGGGCTTCGCGACGGTGATCTTCAACCTGTTCTTCATCAACATGGTCGTGGCAGGCCTGCACTCCTACGCCGGGCTTGGCTGAACCGGGTAGCTGACACCCGTCCGCGCCTCGACCGCGGGCAATCGCACGACTACCGTCGGCGTCCGTGAGTGGGATGAGCGGTCAGTGTGAGGGGTTCGGCGGGATGCGTTCATGACGGAGGGTAAGTCCGAGGACGACCGTGACTACGCGGACGGCTCGGTGGGTCGCTACGTTCGCGAACGCTGGGGCACGGTTCCCGCGGCGGCGACCAGCCGGCCCTACGTCGTGCCCGTGCGGCCCGCCCCGCTCCGGGAACCGGCGAACGAGACGATCCCCGCCCGTGCGGTCACACGACCGGTGGACGGCCCCGACGAGACCACACCGCCGTCCGGTCTGCGGCAGGTGGCCGCGCCAGGTCCGACGCCCACCGTCGATCGACTCGTCGTCCCCGTGCCATCGGTCGCGTTGCCGCCCACCGGGCACCCGGGGCCGCAGTCCCGCAGTTGGCCGCTGCTGTCTGGTCCGGTCCCCGCCCACCCCGAGCCACCCCGCTCGGAGCCTGCCCGCCCGGATCCTGATCGTTCGGGCACCGGTCCTGCCGGACCGCACCGACCCCTCCCCGAGACCGTTGTGCGCACCCCACCGCGGGGATCGGCGGGATGGACGGACCCGGGTGCGGTGGCCGCGCAGCAGGCCCAGCACGCCCGAAACCCCGGCGGTATCGGCGCCGACCTGTCCTCGGCGCGCCTGCTACGCCCCAGCAAGCGACCGCCACAGTCGGGCTGGCGCCGGCTGATCTACGTGCTGTCCGGGCGGACGCTGAACCCGGGGGAGAGCCCGGGCGACATCCGGCGCCGTGAGCTCACGGTGCGCGTCAACCGTCCCCTGATCGGCTGCCACAAGATCGCGATGCTGAGTCTCAAGGGCGGCGTGGGCAAGACCACGATGACGGCCACGCTGGGAGCCACGTTCGCGTCGCTGCGCGGCGATCGGGTCGTGGCCGTGGACGCCAATCCCGACCGCGGCACGCTGAGTCAGAAGATCCCGTTGGAGACCAGCGCCACCGTGCGCCACCTGCTGCGCGACGCCCAGCGCGTGCGCCGCTACACCGATGTGCGGGCCTACACCTCGCAGGGCCCGTCGCGGCTGGAGGTGCTGGCCAGCGAGCAGGACCCGGCCGTGTCGGAGGCATTCAGCGAGGACGACTACCGGCGCACGGTCGACCTGCTCGAGCACTTCTACAACATCGTCCTCACCGACTGCGGCACGGGACTGATGCACTCGGCGATGTACGGCGTGCTCGGGGTGGCCGACCAACTGATCATCGTGTCATCCGGATCGATCGACGGGGCGCGCAGCGCGTCGGCGACGATGGACTGGCTGGACGCGCACGGGCACGGCGACCTGGTGGCCAACTCGGTCGCGGTGATCAACTGCGTGCACCGGTCCGCCGGAGGCGTGGATCTCGATCGGGTGGCCGAGCACTTCGCCGCGCGCTGCCGGTCGGTGGTTCGGATCCCGTTCGACGCCCACCTGGAGGAGGGCGCAGAGGTGGACCTCGACCGGATGGGGAGCGGTACCCGGCTGGCACTGCTGGAACTGGCGGCGGCCGTGGCGGAAGCCTTCGAGGGCCCCCCGACGGCCTGAGGGCCGACCCCGGCCGTCAGGCCGCGGGCGGATCGTCGCGCCGCCGCACCTTCTCGTCGAGCTGACGCAGGAAGTCGGGATCGTCATCCGGGCCCGTGACCCGTGTGCGACCCGGTGCCGCCGCGGACCTGCGAGGCAACGCCGGGATCTCGCCGCGTGCGGTGTTCATCGCCTTCCACAGCACCACTGCGATGACCGCTGCGCCGACGAATGCGATGAGAAGCAACATCGATACCACCTCCGCTGTCGAGGTTAGCGGAGCGCAGGCGACGACAGGGTTAAGTCGTGGACTCCGTATGCTGGTAGTCCACGATCCGGCAAGCCGCAGTTCCGGCAGCGTTTCCCTCAGAGGCGGGCGCCAACGTTTCCCTCAGAGGCGGGCGGGCGCCAACGTGGCCTCGCTGGTGAGATCGGCCAGCATGCTGCGGACCTCGGACTCCCGGAACCGTCGATGTCCGCCGGGCGTGCGGATGGAGCCGATCCGGCCCGCCGAGGCCCATCGGGTGACGGTCTTGGGGTCGACGCGGAACAGCGCGGCCACCTCGCCCGGGGTGAGGAGGCGCTCACTGCTGCTGGTCTGGGTCGGTACCGACATCGGGGACCTCCATCGTGGCGATTACTGACTTCTCATTCGGCGCTATCGTGACACCTCGGACCCCAGGTACTCGAACGGTTGTCTGGAGGTAAAGAACTCTTAAAGGACGAACCGGACAGCGGATCGACCGGGCGACGGCGCGGCTCGCGACCCGGTCGTAGGCTCATGGCATGACCCCGCCGACTCCTGAGCCTGGGCCGACTCCTGAGCCTGGGCCGGCTCCCGAGTTCGGGCCGGCGCCTGAGCCGGGGCTTGCGGTCGCCTTCGCGGCGTACAGCTTCGCACGACTTGCGGTCGTCGCGATCGTCACAGCGCTGCTGGCGGTCGTGGGAGTGCCGTTCGTCATATCCGCGCTGGTCGGTCTCGTCGTGGCTCTGCCGCTGTCGATGGTGCTGTTCCAGGGCCTGCGCCGACGCTTGGACGCGGCGCTCGCCGTGGCCACGGAGCGACGTTCGACGGAGCGGGCGGCCCTGCGCGCCCGGCTGCGCGGCGACCTGCAGGATCCACCGGCAGCCGGTTCAGGCGACCGCGCCTAACGCCAGCCCGACGCCGGTGGCGGCTGACCACGCCAGCAACAGCAGCCCGGTCCGGCCGAGCACCCGGATCAGTGCCCGGCCGTCGGCCCCGCCGAGCACCTGCCGCGCCAGCACCACCGCCAGTGGTGCGGCCAGCAGCCCCAACAGCATCGGCCAACTGCGCAGCGCCGCCAGCGCCGTCAGCAGGAACGGGACCGCTACGAGCGCCGCGTAGAGCCGCCGGGTATCGGTGTCGCCGAGCAGCACGCCCAGGGTCCGCTTGCCGGCAACGGTGTCCGTGGGGATATCGCGCAGGTTGTTGACCACCAGTACCGCACACGCCAGCATGCCGACGGCGATGGCGCCCACGATCGCGAGCGCGCCGGGCGAGCCGGCCTGCGTCACGCCCCGCTGCGTGATCACGGTGCCGAGCACCGCGACGGGACCGAAGAACACGAACACCGCGACCTCGCCCAACCCGGCGTAGCCGTAGGGCCGCTTGCCTCCGGTGTAGAACCAGGCGCCCGCGATGCAGACGGCACCGACCCCGATCAGCCACCACTCGCGGCTCAGCGACGCCAACGTCAGGCCGGCCAACCCGGCGATCGCGAAACTGACCAGCGCCGCGTTGCGCACGCTCGCCGGAGCGGCAACCTTCGATCCGACGAGGCGCAGTGGGCCGACGCGATCGTCATCGGTGCCGCGTATGCCGTCGGAGTAGTCGTTGGCGTAGTTGACGCCGACCACGAGCGCGACGGCGACAAGCAACGCGAGTAGCGCCCGCCCGGGCGCGACGGCGCCGTCGCCGAGGGCCGCGCCGGTGCCGACCAGCACCGGGGAGACCGCTGTCGGGAGGGTGCGCGGGCGCGCGCCCTCGATCCACTGCGCCACTGTGGCCACGGGTGAACGTTATCCGGCGGCGGTCACGGTGGCGTCGGGGTCCTCGGCGACCGCCGTGTCGCAGGCCCCGACCGGTCCCGGGTTGGGGACGGCGGCGGCGGCGAGGTACTGGTCGACGCCGATCCGCAGCCACTTGCCGAGCTCGGAGGTCAGGACGCACTCGACGGGCACGGCGGCCCGGGCGGCGGCGAGCCCGACCACCGCGGCGGTCGCGTCCGGTGCGGCCAGCACCTCCACCGGGTCGTCGCCGGTGACCTTGGCCAGTCGGACATTCCCGGTCCACAGGTAGTCGACGGTGACGTAGGAGTTGTCCGTGAGCCCGAGCGCGTCCCAGAACAGGCCGTCGCCGAGGTCGATGCCAGCCGGGTTGGCGACCTTGCGCTTGTACTGG
>JBKJPD010000165.1:0-5900 GCA_046595345.1 Pseudonocardia sp. | reverse complement strand
AGTTCCGGCTCCCCATCCGACACTTTTTCGCTGTCGAACAGTCCGCAGTAGCCGATGACGTCCCGAGTGGCCCTCCGCTCGACCGCCAGCAACCTGGTCGACCATAGCTGCTTGGTGCGGATTGACTCTTCGATCTCCGCGACCGTGGGGCGTCCCTCGGCATCTATTCGACGGTGCGGCGGCACTCGTGAGTCCCGTTCGGTCCACAGCTCACGCTGGACGGCAGCTTCAGTCACCCGCCACGGTCTGAGCAACAGCCGGGCCGTCTCCAGTACAACCTCGCGTCCCGCCGTCACTCCAGCTGCCATGACAGCGATTGTCTCACTGTCGCTGACAGCGCTCACGTATTCGAGCTCCGGTCGTTCGGTTCGACCGTTGTCGGGGTGCCCGACCTGTGTCCGGTGCCGCGCCCCGTTCCTCGTGGTCGTGCGCGCCGCCGGGACCGGCCGCCAGGCCGCACGCCCGGCGAGCGCTTGCGCGAGCACAGGCACAGCACGGGGCGCGGCGCCGCAGGCGCCACCTTGAGATCAGCGCAGTGACTCCGAGCGTCCTGCGCGGGTGGGATCGGCGGCTGCGGGAGGACGGGCTCCCTGGTCCGCTATCGCCAGCATGCTCGGCACCTCCGGCAAAGCCGCCCGCAAGCGGTACACCGGACAACACGCCAACTCCGCATAACGCGACCAGACCCACCGTCCGCCACCAAAGCTGCCCTGATCGGCGATTCCCGGCCGGTGACCGGTCAGCTTCGGGCGGCTCGCATGGCGGTGGAGGTTGTGGTGTTGCCGCGTGCGTCGAGGCCGGTGATGACCCCGTCGATGTCGGCGGGCGGCCGATTCTGGCTGAGCTTGGCCTTGGCCTCCACCCTGCTGATGATCAACTCGACTCCGACGATGGCGCGTAGCTGGCCGGCGATGAAGGACGTGGGGGCGTCGTCGACCGACCATGGGCTCGGGTTGTCCGCCTCGTGCCGGTCGGTGAGCCGCCGGACCAGCGTGTGGACCCAGTCCGGATCGTCGTGGACGACGAGCTGGCCGTAGACGTGAGCTGTGACGTAGTTCCAGGTGGGGACGACCCGGCCGTGCTCGGCTTTGGAGGGGTACCAGCTGGGGGAAACGTAGGCGTCTGGCCCGCGGACGATGACGAGGGCCTCGCCGACCACCTGCTGCTTCCACTGGTCGTTGTCGCGGGCCAGGTGCCCGAGCAGGACTCCGTGTTGACCGACCGTCGGGTCGTAGATGAACGGGAGCAGCGTCGCGGTCAGTGCAGACGCCGAGGCGGTGACGAGGTCCGCCGCCCCGTGATGGGTCAGGAGCTCGTGGACGTCGCTGTCCGGCGCGGCGAAGTGCGCCGGCACGTACATCAGGTCTCCTCCCGGACAGGTTCCAGCATGCTTTCACGAAGGTCGGCCGTTCTGAGAGGCGAAGGGTCAGGCCCGATTGACGATCGCGCTTCGGCACCCTCGTCAACCGGGCGTCCGGGCCTTCGTGTGCGGGTCGGGGACCACCGCATCGTCCACACCGTCGAGGATGTCGTGCTGTCGGTCGTCGTCGTGCGGCTCGGACATCGACGCGACGTCTACGGGTGCTCCGGTGCCCCCGTCACGACGTGACCCGCTGCCTCCATCGCCTCGGCGAGCAGGCGCCGCACGTGCCCGCCACGGGCGCGGTACACCACCCGGCGACCGTCGCGGCGGGTGGCGACGAGCCCCGCGAGCCGCAGCTTCGCCAGGTGCTGCGACACCGCCGGGCGTGCTGCACCCACCGCCACGACCAGGCCGCTGACGTCGTACTCAGCGCCGCAGAGCAGCCACAGCAGCCGCAGCCGGGTGGGGTCGGCGAGCATCCGGAACGACTCGACGGCCGCGTCCACGTGGTCGCCCTGCGGCAGCCGTTGCCAGAGTTCCGCGTCTTCGCCATCGTCGAGTGCGTACATGCGCATCTATACTGCTGCATGTGGGTGGCCCCACGCAATACGGACACACACCCGCCCCGGCGCGGCTTTGCACCCCGCCCGCCACCTCGTCGACCCCACCCGGCCGGAACAGGAGTCCGCGCGCACGTCATGTGCGGCGCGGGCGCGATCGGCGCGTGGTGCGCAGGCCCTACGCTGCGGCCATGACCTCCGGGCGGATCTTCCTGCTGCGCCACGGCGAGACCGAGTGGTCGACGGCGGGCAAGCACACCGGCCGCACCGACATCCCACTCACCCAACGCGGCAGGCGTCTCGCCGAGGCGGTGGGTGCGCTCGGTGTCCGGTTGCGCGGCGACGCCCGGCCCGCCCTCGTCCTGACGAGTCCCCGACGCCGGGCCGTCGACACCGCGTCGCTGGCCGGCCTGCACGTCGACCGCGTCGACGAGCGGCTAGCCGAGTGGGACTACGGCCGCTACGACGGCC
This sequence comes from Pseudonocardia sp., assembly GCA_046595345.1. Classification (GTDB taxonomy): domain Bacteria; phylum Actinomycetota; class Actinomycetes; order Mycobacteriales; family Pseudonocardiaceae; genus Pseudonocardia. Next base: position 3,506 of record JBKJPD010000165.1, on the reverse strand, counting down.
GCACCACCGCGGAGATCCGCGAGTCCGTGCCGGACTGGACGGTCTGGACGCACCCCTGCCCCGGCGGTGAGACGGCCGACCAGGTGGGCGTGCGCGCCGACGCCGTGCTCACCGTCGCCCGCAATGCCCTGCCCGGCGGCGACGTCGTGCTCGTCGGCCACGGGCACTTCAGCCGGGTGCTCATCGCGCGCTGGATCGGGCTACCGGCCACCGAGGGCGTCCGGTTCCAGATGGAGGCGCCGTCCTGGTCGGTGCTCGGCGACGAGCGGGGCGTTCCACGGCTGGACCACGTCAACCTGCGGGCCCTGTCGTGATCCGGCCGATCGAGCGGGACGACGTGCCGGCCGTCGTCGGTCTGGTCCGCGAGCTGGCCGAGTACGAGCGCGAACTCACCTCCTGCCACCTCACCCCCGACCAGCTCACCGGGGCCCTGTTCGGTCCGGAGGCCGCGCTGTTCGGGCACGTCGCCGCGGTGGACGGTGCCGTCGTCGGCTGCGCCTTGTGGTTCCTCAACTTCTCCACCTGGCGCGGCAAGCACGGCATCTACCTGGAGGACCTCTACGTGCAGCCCGGCCACCGAGGCCGCGGGCTCGGCCGGGAGCTGCTGACAACCCTGGCCGCGGTGTGCACCGAACGGGGCTACGCACGGTTGGAGTGGTCGGTACTGGACTGGAATACACCGTCGATCAGCTTCTATCGCTCGATCGGTGCCGTGCCGATGGACGGCTGGACGACGTTCCGCCTCGACGGCGACGCACTCAGCGGGGTGCGTCGGGAAGGTCCAGACCCATCGACCACTCCCGGGACCGCTCGCTGATCAGCAACAAGAACGTCGTCACCACGTAGACCCCGGTGACGATGCCGAGCACCAACTGCTTCGACGGCCCGATCAGCGAATACACCACCGGCAGCAGCAGCAGTTGCGTGACGATGGCCGGGGTCCGCGCCCAGCGGCGCCCCATGACCAGGCCGGCGCCCACCGCGATCAGGGCCACCCCGATGAGGGCGTAATAGCCTGCCTCGCCGAGCACGAACCCGACGGGCAGTTCGGCGGCCGACGCCCGGATCACCAGCGCCACGGCGAATCCGGTGGCGATCAGCCCCTGTACCGCCACGAGCGCGCCGGCGGCGCGGACCGGCGGCGGCGGCCCGGCGGGGAGTAACCGACCGTCGTCGGGGCGCGGTGGTTCGACATGATGGGGGTCGGGCGTCACGGACCCGAGAATAGGCCCGAGTAGCGTGCTGGGGGTGCGCGCGCTGCTGGTGGTGAATCCCCATGCCACGACCACCACCGTCGCAAGCCGGGACGTGCTGGCCCGCGCCCTGTCGAGCGAGCTCAAGCTCGAGGTGCTGGAGACCGCGCACCGTGGGCACGCCGCCGCGGCGGCGGAGCAGGCGGTCCAGGACGGTGTCGAGGTGGTGATCGCCCACGGCGGCGACGGCACGGTGAACGAGGTCGCGAACGGCGTCCTCACCGCCACCGGCGGGGTTACGTCCGACCCATTCGGCGGACCGGCGGTCGCCGTGGTGCCGGGCGGGTCGGCCAACGTCTTCGCCCGTGCGCTCGGACTCTCGCGCGACCCGATGGAGGCCGCCTCCACGATCCTCACCGCGCTGGCGGAGCGGCGCAGCCGCCTCGTCGGGCTCGGGCGGGCCGACGGCGACGGTATCGAGCGATCAGGGGCCGGCGACGACGGCCGCTGGTTCACCTTCAACGCCGGCATGGGCTGGGACGCCGAGGTGATCGCGGCGGTCGAGCAGGCCAGGGAGGCGGGCCGGGAGGCCACCCCGCTGCGCTACGCCGCGACCGCGTTCCACCACTATCTGCTGCAGCGTCGCCGACCGCGGTCGATGACGATCGAGATCCCCGGAGCCGCGCCGGTAGACGACGTCCGGGTGACATTCATCAGCACCACCAACATCTGGACCTACCTCGGGCCGCGTGCTGTACGCACCAACCCGGGCGCCTCGTTCGGGGCCGGATTGGGCTTGCTCGGCCTGCGCGATCTCGGCGCAGGCACGGTCGCGCCGACCCTGCGCCGCATGCTGCTGACGGGCGGAGACCCGCGCGGGCGCAATGTGCTGCGCCAGGACGCCGTGCCGCTCATCCGGGTGCGCAGCGCGGACCCGATCGCACTGCAGGTCGACGGCGACCACCTCGGGCTGTGCCGGGAGGTGGAGTTCCGCTCCGTGTCCGATGCGCTACGCGTCGTCGTGTGAGACGGGCGGTTCAACGGAACCGACCCCCCTGATCACCCGGCCGGGTGACGTGTGCTGTCCACTCACCGATGCGGGCGGACCGTCGGACCGATAAGGGCTCGCACCTGGGCAAAGGGTGGCCCAAGGTAGGTCTGGAAGCGAGCAGTCGCGAGAACCGGTAGATTTAACCCTGGTTCCCGTGTAGTCCGCCGCACACCGGGTAACCGGGGTCGGTGGGCGGGACGAGGTCAATCGCTCATCGAGACGAGTATGCGACGCAGTAACGGTCGTGTAGCCAGCCGTCGCGGTGATCAGGTGAGAGTGCTCACCTGGGTGGACCTCGGCCCTTGAAGATCGAGCGTGCTCGTGAAACCATTCACAAGCATGGAAAATCCGTGACGGACGATCGGCGCGATCCCGGTCGCGCAAGTACGAGGAGCACAGCACAATGGACTGGCGTCACCGCGCAATCTGTCGCGACGAGGACCCTGAGCTGTTCTTCCCTGTGGGGACGAGCGGTCCTGCGCTGCTGCAGATCGCCGAGGCCAAGACCGTCTGTCGGCGCTGCCCGGTGGTCACCGAGTGCCTCACCTGGGCGCTGGAGAGCGGCCAGGACGCCGGCGTCTGGGGCGGCATGAGCGAGGACGAGCGTCGCGCGCTGAAGCGCCGCAATGCCCGTACCCGCGCACGGACTGCCTGAGTTGGAGCAGTCCGCCTGATCTGGAGCAGTACCGAGAAGAAGAGTTGCGGCACCGAGAAGCACAGAATCCCCGACAGCGGGCCTGACACCGGATGAGACCCGGTTTCGGGCCCGCTGCCGTTCCACCGGGCGCACTCGGGAGCAGCTCCGGCGGGAAACCGAGATCCGGACATGCGGGGCGCCGGAGACCGACACACCCACGCCGTGCGACCCCAGACCTTCGATCACGACTGAAAGATTAACGCCCCTGCAACGAGAGCCTGATGACGGCCTCCGTTCCACCCCCGGCTCGGACCCTGACCTGCAACGCGGAGTCGAGTTCGGCGTCAAGCAGGGTGCGCACGATCTGCAGGCCCAGCCCGTCGGAGGTCGCTACGTCGAAGCCCGGCGGCAGGCCCCGCCCGTCGTCGGCCACCACCACCTCCAGCACGCCGGCCGAGCGTTGCGCGGACACGACCACCTCCCCCCCGCTGCCCGGGTCGAACGCATGTGCGAGGGCGTTGTGCACCAGCTCGGTGAGCACCAGGACCAGCGGTGTCGCGAGTTCAGCCGGCAGGATGCCGAAGGTTCCCTCCCTGCGCACCTTGGCCCGCGACTCGGCCGTGGC
>JBKJPD010000015.1:0-4160 GCA_046595345.1 Pseudonocardia sp. | reverse complement strand
GCCGGTCTCGCCGTCCGCGAGGGCATCACCGCGTGGCGCGGCGAAGACTGCTGCTGACCGGACCAGGCCCTCGCCCCGGACACCATCGCTCACCACTGACCTAATATTTGCATACATCGCAATGTATGCATAAAATCTGTCCGGCGAGTGGGCTTGATCGGTGACGGGGGCGGCGTGAGCGACAAGGGACACGGGCACGGCCAGGGGCACGCTCACGGGCACGGCGTGTCTGCGAATGCCGACCGGCGCTGGTTGAGTGTGGCGCTGGGCCTGATCGTGGTGTTCATGGTCGGCGAGTTCGTCGTCGGTCTACTGGCCGGGTCGTTGGCGTTGATCTCGGACTCGGCACACATGTTGACCGACGCCGCCTCGCTGGTGCTCGCCTTGGTCGCGATCGGGCTCTCCGCGCGCCCCGCCCAGGGCAGCTACACCTACGGGTTGAAGCGCGCGGAGATCCTGTCCGCGCAGGCCAACGGGATCACGCTGCTGTTGCTGTCGGTGTGGTTCGTCTACGAGGGCATTCGGCGGTTGCTCGACCCGCCGCAGGTGGCGGGCGGGCTGGTGCTCATCACCGCGCTGGTCGGGATCGTGGTCAACGTGGCCGCGGCGTGGTGCATCAGCCGCGCCAACCGGACCAGCCTGAACGTCGAGGGCGCGTATCAGCACATCCTCAACGACCTCTACGCCTTCATCGCCACCGCGATCGCCGGGGCGGTGGTGTTGTTGACCGGATTCGCCCGCGCGGACGCGCTCGCCGCGCTGCTGGTGGCCGCGCTGATGCTGAAGGCCGGGTGGGGTTTGGTCCGCGAGTCGGGCCGGATTTTCCTCGAGGCCGCCCCGCGCGGGGTGGACCCCGACGCGGTCGGCGCCCAACTCGCCACGGTGGCCACGGTGGTGCAGCTGCACGACCTGCACATCTGGGAGATCACCTCCGGTCAGCCCGCACTCTCCGCGCACATCCTGGTGGCCCCCGGAGCGGATTGTCACCGCGCCCGGCAAGCCGCCGAGCAGCTGCTAATGCGCGAGTACCACATCGACCACACCACCTTGCAGGTCGACCACGCCACCGTTGACGACGCCGACCCCGACGCCTCGCATGCCGAGCACTGCGCCCAGTCCCACGGCCCCACCCATCGCAGCACCGTCACCACCAGGATGTCCGACACGGCGCACGAGTGATTCGGCGCGGGTCGTACTGCTACCACCACGATCACAACGGCCACCTACACCGTTCCGGCGGCCCATCCGCCGAGCACATCGGTGGGCCAGAGCACGCCCAGGTAGATCAGGCTCAGCCCGACCGCGGTGGCGACCGGGATGCACCCCGCCCAGACCAGTGGGCGGGGACCGGGTGCGTCGCGGTGCGCGCCGCCATCGTGAGCGCGGTCCCCGGTGCACCGCGATCACGGGAGCAGGCACTGCGACATTCTTCGCGACCGATCGACAGAGTGCGGCGCGTGAGCGCTTCCGTCGGGGACACTCCATTCGGTCTCGCCGTAATGGACCACCCACCAGCTCCGTCAACCGACATCTTCGGGTGGCCTGCGCGGCCCCGACGGCGGTGGCGGCGACGACCCGAACGGACTCGGGCCCATGTGCGACCGCCCGACGGTTTACTGCCAATATCTGGCATCAATTTGAGTGATCTGTGTCCGCCGCTGGCCGTTTACCAATAAGCCATCTGCCGGGCCTCGCGAGGTTCGCCGTGATCGTCAATGCTGGACCACGAACGAGTGATGCAGTTGGTCCGAATCAGGAGAGTTCATGACATCCGGTCACAACCACGGTCACCCCGACGGCCAGAGCGATCACGACCATGCCGCGCGGGCGGGGGAGAACCCGCTCCCGCTCGCGTTGGACCTGAGCGTCCCGGACGCGGAGCTGACCCCGAGCCAGGTGGACCGGCGCTCATTTCTGCGCCGGGCCGGGCTGCTGGGCGCTGCGACGGCGGGAGCGGGCGTGCTGGGCGGGTTCGGCGCGGGCACCGCGGCGGCGGGCGAGCCTGGACAGGGCCACGGCAGGGGTGGGGGCCCCGGTGATGATCCTCGGAAGCTGCTGTGGCTGACCGGTGATCACCACATCCACACCAACCGTAGCCCGGACGGGCAGTACCTGATCTCCCAGCAGGTCGCCCGGTCGGCGCAGTACGGCCTGGACTGGATGGTGATCACCGACCACGGCGGGGTGGCGCACCAGAAGTTCGGAGTGGAGGCCACCCACCCCGACGTCGTGGCCGCGCGACAGGGCAACCCGCGCACCCTGGTGTTCCAGGGTCTGGAGTGGAACATCCCCTCCGCCGAGCACGGCACGGTGTTCGTCGCCCCGGGTGACGGGGACGTGGCGCTGCTCAAGGAGTTTGAGGGCAGCTTCGACGGCACGGTCAACAAGGCGTCGGCCTCGAGCGCGGCGAACGAGAAGCTCGCCCGCGACGGGATCGCGTTCCTGGGGGCGGCGGTGCGCTCCGGTCGGGTGGCCGATGCGCTGATGCTCGCCAACCACCCTGCCCGTAAGGGTATCGACAGCCCGCACGAGATCCGCGGCTGGCGCGACACCGACCCGCGGATCGCGGTCGGTATGGAGGGTGCCCCCGGGCACCAGGCCGCCGCCATCCCGGGGCCGGGGCACGAGAAGAACGGGCGCGGCTTCTACGACAATGCCCCCTCGGTGGACAGCTTCACCGGCTACCCGCCCGAGTCGTATGTCACCTACGGCGGGTTCGACTGGATGACCGCGACCGTCGGCGGGCTGTGGGACTCGCTGCTGGCCGAGGGCAAGCCGTGGTGGATCAGCGCGAACTCCGACTCCCACAAGGTCTATGCCGACACCCTCAAGCCCGGCACGGGGGACTTCAACGCCACCGGCAGCTACGGCACACCGACCGACACCGGTAGCCCGATCCTGACCTACGGCGACTTCTTCCCCGGGTTCTACAGCAACACCGTCGTCGGGGCGAAGGGCTTCTCCTACCCGGCGGTGATGGCCGGGATCCGGGCCGGGCGGATGTACGTCGTGCATGGCGGACTGGTCGGGGCGCTGTCGATGCAGGTCACCGGCGGTGGCGCCGCGCCGGCCACGTTGGGCGGCACTGCGATGGTCAACCGCGGCAACGACGTCGAGCTGGAGGTCGAGATCACCCTGGCCGGGCGGCCCAACCATCACGGCGACCTCCCGACGCTCGCGAAGGTCGACGTGATCGTCGGGCGGATCACCGGAGCGGTCAGCGACCCGGACGCGTTCCTTGCACCCAACACGAGGGTGGTCAAGACGTTCGAGGTGCCTGCGGCGGCGTCGCACCGGACCTACCGCATCTCCTACAAGCTCGGCAAGCAGGACGGCCCGTTCTACGTGCGGCTGCGCGGCAGTGACGGACGGCGCACCGCACCCGGGTTGCGCGGCGCGGCGATCGACCCGGCCGGCCCGAAGGTCGACGCTCTGGGCAACGCCGATCCGTGGCAGGACCTGTGGTTCTACACGAACCCGATCTTCGTGATGCCCACGAAGTGACCCGCACCTACCTGGGGATCGACGCGGGCCAGCGGGACCGCTCCGAGCTGGAGCATCTGCTGGCCCGCGCCGTGCACGCCTGCGGCGACGCCGTGCTGCTCGCGTGCACGCACCTGGTCGAGGACCCGCAGCGGCACTGGGCCGGATCGCTCGAGTTGGCCGGTGACGGACCGGACCCGGAGCAGCTCGCGAGTGCTCTCGACGCGGCCGTCACCGTGAGCGGGACGTCCGCGCTCAGCTACGGGCCCCCTTCGTGGCACGCGGGTTCGGCGGCGGCAGCGGTGCAGCTACGGGACCGGCGGGCCGGGCGGGCCGTAGTGTTCGCCGGGGTACAGCGCCTCGTCGGCATCATCGAGGCCGACCAGGTCAGCAAGTTGAGCGCCATCACGCGTCTGATCGGCATCGCGGACACCCCGACGACCGGGGTACTGCTCGACACCCGCGACTTCGTCCGCCCCGAGATCGTCGAGGGCGAGCTGGTGCTGCGGGTGCGCCCCTTCGGCGCCGACGGCACGGTCGCGCCCTTCGAAGTCCGTGATCCCACCCCGTGCTGCGCCGCGCACCGTCCCTGATCCGCCGCCCCCGATCCACCAGGTCTCGGCGCTCCGCCACTCGCCCAGTACCGGCCGACCGGGTGATGGCTGTAGTGTCGGCGG
>JBKJPD010000673.1:0-3760 GCA_046595345.1 Pseudonocardia sp. | reverse complement strand
TGCAGGTTGTGCCACGACTCACCCATCGACAGGATCGCCAGCGGCCAGAAATTGCGCGACCGGTCCCGCGTATGGAACGGACGCTTACCGATCATGTGACAGATCGAGTTGATCGACCACGTGACGTGGTTGGAGATCGCCAGGCGCACTGGCCCGCCCCAGAAGAAACCGGTCAGGATGCCGGCCCACGACCACGTGACGAGCCCCCCGATCAGACCCGGCAGCAACAGGCTGACCGCAACCCATAGCCCGAAGGTGCGGCTCACCCGGGCGATCAACGGGTCGGCCAGCAGGTCGGGGACGAACCGCTTCTGGTTCGTCTCGCCACGGTCGAAGAACCAGCCCATGTGGGCGTGCAGGAATCCCTTGGCCACGGCGGCGGGCGATGTGCCGTGCAGCCACGGCGAGTGCGGGTCACCCTCACGATCGGAGAAAGCGTGGTGGCGCCGGTGGTCGGCCACCCAGTTCAGGACGTTGCCCTGCACCGCGAGCGACCCGCTGATCGCCATGGCGACCCGCAGCCACGGCTTTGCCTTGAACGACAGGTGCGTGAAGTGCCGGTGGAAACCGACGGTGATACCCAGGACGGCGAGCGTGTAGAAGGCGCCGAGCAGCACGAGATCATGCCAGCCGACCCCCCACCCCCAGGCCAGCGGGACGGCCGCCACCAGCGCGACCATCGGCGCCGCGACGAAGACATAGATCATCGTGTGCTGGAACGCCGTGCGGCGTCCGGTGATGGCGGGATTCGGACCTGCGGTCAGCGGGTTCTCACCGTCCGCGGTGGCGGTGACGGACATCGGACTCCTCGAGTGGGTGTGCGGGGCGCTCGCGGGTGGACCGACGGACCTGGGCCACGACAGCGAGATTAGGCCATGGGTACGCGCAGCACAGCGTCCCGAGCGAAAACTTCCGTTGAACTGGCAAGCCACGACCCGACTCAACCCCGTTGCCACTGCATGTCAGGATGGAGCCCTGTCCGCCGTGGTGTAATGGCAGCACCTCGGATTTTGGTTCCGATGGTCCAGGTTCGAACCCTGGCGGCGGAGCAGCCGCACCACCCGCACCACGCCCGTGACGACAACGCCCACCGGGCGGCCCAGGCGGTGCCGGGCCCGCCCGGTGGGCGGTCATGCTGCGATCAGCGCCGGTGGGCGCCGGACGATCTCAGACGAGTCCTGCGTCCAGCGTGATCGTGGTGCCGGTCAGCGCCTTGCTGACGGGGCAGCCGACCTTTGCCGACTGCGCGGCCTGCTCGAAGCCTGCGGCGTCGAGACCGTCGACCTCGCCGCGGACCGTGATCTTGATGCCGGAGATCTGGAAGCCGCCGGCCGGGTCCGGGGCGAGCGTCACGTCGACCGTGACGTCGAGGGACTGCGGCGTGCCGCCGGCCTCGGCGATGACGTGCGAGAGCTGCATGGCGTAGCAGGCCGAGTGCGCCGCTGCGATGAGCTCCTCGGGGCTGGTGGTGCCATCTGCCTTTTCGGCCGCGCGCTTGGGGAAGCTGACGTCGTAGGTGCCGACCTTGCTGCTCGTGAGCTCGACCTGGCCCGACCCCTGCTCCAGGGTGCCGTTCCAGGCGGTACGAGCGGTACGCGTTGGCATTGTGTCCTCCAGGGCGGTGGTCGTGCGGTCATCCCCGACAACACCTCGGATGTTACGACCATCCATCCCCATAGGGTCGATGAGACGATCGGTCGGTAGCCGACGACGAGCGGTGACCTGTCGGAGCTCCGCGGACGGTGGGAGCGGTAGACGGGCACTTAATCGGGTTCAACGGACACAATCCGATTGGCCACGATGTCACGATGTGACGACGCCCGATCAAGAAGCGGGCCCGCTCAGCGCACCTGTACCCCGTCACCCACGGCCAGGCCTAGACACGCACCCCGTAGGATTTCGCCGACCGCAGATACAAGCGTCAGCGCAGGGAGCGGAACTCCATGAACGACCGACACGAGCCCGGGCGGGCGGCCGGTACGCACCCCGCCCGCCCAGCCGCGGCGATCGTGCTCGCCGCGGGTGCCGGCACCCGGATGAATTCGGCCCTGCCGAAGGTCCTGCACGCGATCGCCGGGCGGAGCCTGCTCGGCCATGCCGTGCACGCCATCGCCGCGCTGAACCCCGAGCACCTCGTAGTGGTCGTCGGCCACGGCACCGATCAGGTGCGCGATGCCGTGGCGGCGCTCGGCGCCGAGCTCGCCCGGCCCGTCCGCACCGCACCGCAGGAACAGCCCCTCGGCACCGGGCACGCTGTGCGATGCGGGATGGACGCGCTCCCGGCCTCCGTCACCGGGCCCGTCCTGGTCACCTACGGTGACGTGCCGATGCTCGAACCCGACACGCTCAGGGCGCTGCTCGCCGAGCACATCGCCACCGGCGCCGCCGTGACGTTGCTCACCAGCGAGCTGGCCGACCCCACCGGCTACGGCCGCGTCCTGCGGGAGTCCGGCCCAGGTGTCGACCGCACGATCACCCGCATCGTGGAGGAGGCCGACGCCACCGCGGAGCAGCGCTCCGTTCGCGAGGTGAACTCCGGGATCTACGCCTTCGACGGCGCGTTCCTCGACGCCGCACTCGGCAGGCTTCGCACGTCCAACACCCAGAACGAGCTCTACCTCACCGACCTGGTGAAGATCGCGCACGACGACGGGGCAGGAGTCCACGCGGTGAAGTGCGGTGACGACTGGCAGGTCCGCGGCGTCAACGACCGCCTCCAGCTCGCCGCCACCCGCGCCGAGCTCAACCGCAGGTTGCTGCGGCGGTGGATGCTGCACGGCGTCACCGTCGTGGACCCGGCCAGCACCTGGGTCGACGTCCAGGTCCGGCTCGAACCCGACGTCGTGCTGCACCCAGGCACCCAACTGCACGGCCCCACCTCGGTCGCGGGCGGCGCCGAGATCGGCCCGGACAGCACCCTCACGGCCTGCGAGATCGGGGCGGGCGCGGTGGTGGTGCGCACCCACGGCAGTGGCTCGTGGATCGGGGCGGGGGCGTCCGTCGGGCCGTTCGCCTACCTACGGCCCGGCACCCGGCTGGGCGAGCACGCCAAGATCGGGACGTTCGTCGAGGTGAAGAACGCCGACATCGGCGCGGGCACCAAGGTCCCCCACCTCACCTATGTCGGCGACGCCACGATCGGCGAGCACAGCAACATCGGGGCGTCCTCGGTGTTCGTCAACTACGACGGCGTACGCAAGCAGCGCACGGTGATCGGCAACCACGTCAAGACCGGCTCGGACACGATGTTCATCGCTCCCGTCCAGGTCGGCGACGGTGCCTATACGGGCGCGGGCACCGTCCTGCGCCACGACGTCCCGCCGGGGGCGCTTGCCGTGTCGGCCGGGTCACAGCGGATCATCGAGGGCTGGGTCGAGAAGAACCGCCCCGGCACCCCGGCCGCCGAGGCAGCAGCCGCGGCAGGAGATCCGGCGAACAACGGTCATGGAGGCACAACCAGGTGAGCGCAATGTCGGTAACCCCGAAGAAGAACCTCATGCTCTTCTCCGGGCGGGCGCATCCCGAGCTCGCCGAGCAGGTCTCCAAACATCTGGACGTCGCGATCACCCCCCAGTCGGCCTACAACTTCGCGAACGGCGAGATCTTCGTCCGTTTCGAGGAGTCGGTGCGCGGCTGCGACGCGTTCGTCCTGCAGTCGCACTCGGCACCGATCAACGACCAGATCATGGAGCACCTGATCATGGTCGACGCGCTGAAGCGCGCCTCGGCCAAGCGCATCACGGTGGTCATGCCGTTCTGG
>JBKJPD010000183.1:0-12460 GCA_046595345.1 Pseudonocardia sp. | reverse complement strand
GGTGCCTGCTGGCCCTGGCCGATGATCTCCTCGACCTGCTGACGGACGCCCTCCAGGGCGATCCCGAGGGACTCCAGTGCCTTGGCGGCCACGCCCTCGCCCTCGTGGATGAGGCCGAGGAGGATGTGCTCGGTGCCGATGTAGTTGTGGTTGAGCATCCGGGCTTCTTCTTGCGCCAGGACGACAACACGCCTCGCTCGGTCGGTGGACCTCTCGAACATTCGCACTCCTCGCCTACTGCGCATCCTGCGTCGCCCGCGGATGGTCCTGGCGCGCGCTGCGCCGCGTACGCCCGGTACCACTGTATCGGCACCTGGCTACGGTCGCCTGCGGTTGGCGCACCTGATAGTGCACAACACGACATCGGGAGTTCGGATTCCCGCCGGGCCCACATCGGTCGGGCGGATCTCCCCACCAGCCGGGTGAACCTACCGCTGCAGCTCAGCGGCCACGGCCACGGCCACGGCCGGCCGCGCTGAGCCCCGCCCGGAGGTGGTGTGGGGGCCGGGGCGGGGCCACTGCCACACCGCTGTCATCGAGGGCGGCGGGGGTCGACATGAGAACGGCGGGATCGGCGTGATGCGCCGATCCCGCCGTTTCAGCAGTTCCCGTACTCAGCAGTACTCAGTTCTCCTGGTGGTACGCCTCGAGCACTTCGGCCGGAATGCGGCCGCGGTCCGAGACCTTCATCCCGCGCTTGCGGGCCCACTCCCGGATCGCCTGGTTCTGCTCCCGATCGATCGACGGGCGTCGAACGACGGTCGCGGCCGCCGCCATGCGACGACGGGCGCCACCGGTACGTCGGGCTGCCCCGACAAACTCGGCAAGTGCGTCCCGCAGCTTGCCCGCATTGTTCTTGGAGAGGTCGATCTCATAGTTCTTGCCGTCGACACCGAACTCCACGGTCTCGTCAGCGGCATCACCGTCGAGGTCATCGACCAGTCGGATCTCTCTGATCTGCGCCACCGCCGCACGCCTCCATACTTTATCGATACTTCATCTCTGAACGGTCTACGGCGACGCCGCAACGTGGCCGCATAATATAACCATTACAGCGGCACTGTCGAGTCACCCGGTCCGGTGGGACCGTTCTGTTACTCAGGTCGCACGAGCGGATACAGAATGGTTTCCCTGATTCCGAGCCCGGTGAGCGTCATCAGCAGCCGGTCGACGCCCATTCCCATCCCTCCGGTGGGTGGCATTCCGTACTCCATGGCACGGAGGAAGTCCTCGTCGAGCTGCATGGCGTCGACATCTCCCGCGGCTGCGAGAAGCGACTGGGCGTGCAGTCGTTCCCGCTGCTCAACGGGGTCCACCAGCTCGGAATACGCGGTGGCCAGCTCGGTGCCGAACACGATCAGATCCCAGGCCTCGGCGAGCCTCGGATCGTTCCGGTGCCGCCTCGTCAGCGGCCGCACCTCGACCGGGTAGTCACGCACGAACGTGGGCTCGATCAGAGTGTGCTCCACCAGCTTCTCGAAAAGTTCCAGAACAATCTCGCCTGCCGAGAGGGAATCTTTGAGTTCGACGTCATGAGCGACCGCCAGCTTGCGCAGATCCCCGACCGAAGTGTCCAGTGTCACATCTGCACCGACTGCGTCCGCGACCGCCGTGTGCAACGTCACCGAGCGCCACGGCATACCCAGATCGTGTTCCGATCCATCGTTGTGCAGGACAACCGTCGAGCCGAACGCGGCAACCGCTGCAGCCAACACCATCGTGCGCGTCAGATCGGCCATGTCGTCGTAGGTGGCGTAGGCCTGGTAGGCCTCCAGCATCGCGAACTCCGGCGAGTGGGTGGAGTCGATGCCCTCGTTACGGAAGTTGCGATTGATCTCGAAGACGCGCTCGATCCCGCCGACGACGGTGCGCTTGAGGAACAGTTCTGGGGCGATCCGCAGGTACAGATCGGTGCCGAGCGAGTTTGCATGCGTCACGAACGGACGGGCAGCAGCACCGCCGTGCTGCAGTTGCAGCATCGGGGTTTCCACTTCGACGAAGGAGAGGTCGTGCAAGACCGACCGCAGGGTGCGCACGACGGTGGACCTCATCCGCACCATCTCGCGCGCCTCGGGCCGGATGACGAGATCGACGTAGCGCTGCCGCACCCGCGTCTCCTCGGAGAGCCCACTGTGGATGGTGGGAAGCGGGCGCACCGACTTGGCAGCCATCTCCCAGCGCTGTGCCATCACCGACAGCTCGCCGCGCCGTGAGGTGATCACCTCACCGTGCACGAACACGTGGTCGCCCAGGTCGACGGTGGCCTTCCAGCGGGCCAGTTCCTCCTCGCCCACCAGCGCCAGGCTGAGCATCGCCTGCAGTTCGGTGCCGTCGCCCTCGCGAAGGGTGGCGAAGCAGAGCTTGCCGGTGTTGCGCAGAAACATCACCCGGCCGGCGACACCGACGATCCCGCCCGTGGCGGTGTCCGGCGGCAGGTCGGGATGGGCTTCGCGCACCTCGCGCAGCCCGTGGGTGCGCGCGACCGACACAGGGTAGGGATCGCGGCCATGGGCGATCATCTCGGCCCGCTTGGCCCGCCGGACCCGCATCTGCTCGGGAAGCTCGGAATCGGACGCGTCAGGGGGATCGGTGCTCACAGCGGTCAAGGTTAGTGAGGTGGTGACGGGGGTTTCCCGGCGGCCGTAGGGTCGAAGCCATGGCGGTATCGGGGGAACGGGCCACGTCGTTCGGAGCGGTGGCGGCGGCCTACGCCCAGCACCGGCCCGGATATCCGGACGCAGCGGTCGCATGGGCGCTCGAGCCCGCCGCCGGTCACGATCTACTCGACCTCGGGGCGGGTACGGGCAAGCTCACCGAGGCATTGCTGACCAGGCCCGGGGCGCGGGTCACCGCCGTCGATCCCGACCCGGGGATGCTCACCGAACTGCGGGCCAGGTTCCCCGAGGTCGACGCGCGGGAGGGCAGCGCCGAGCTGATCCCACTGCCGGATGCGTCGGTGGACGCCGTGCTGGTCGGGCAGGCGTGGCACTGGTACGACCCGGGCCGGGCGCTGCAGGAGATCGCCAGAGTGCTGCGGCCCGGCGGGGTGTTGGCCGCCGTGTGGAACCAGGACGACATCGACGTCGAGTGGGTCGCGGGCTATCACAGGGCGGCGGTCCACGAACGGCCGGTCCGGGGTCTTTCCGGTGACGGCGTCGTACCCGCGTACCCCGATCACGGGGCGTACTTCCCGAGCGGGTACAGGACGTTCCCCAACCCCGTCCGGACCACAGCCGAGAGGCTGATCGCCACGGTGGCCACGCACTCCTGGGCGCTGATCAGCGATCCCGCCGATCGCGACGCCGCGCTCGCCCGGATCAGGGACTACCTCGCGACGCGGCCCGAGACGTCGGCGGGCGCGTTCGAGATGCCGCTGGTGACCGCGGTGCTGCGCGCGTTGCGCAGGTAGGTCAGTCGCAGCCCGAGCAGCGTCAGGTCGGGTACGTACTCGGTGATCGTCTCGGACTCGCCCGTCATCAGCGGCGCGAGCCCACCGGTGCCGAGCACAGTGACCGGCCCGGCCGTCGGGCCGAGCTCGACGAGGATCCGCTTCACCAGGCCGTCGACCTGGCCTGCGAAGCCGTAGAGCACACCCGACTGGAGGCACTCCACGGTGTTCTTGCCGATCACCGACCGCGGCCGGACCAACTCCACAGAGCGCAGCGCCGCCGCGCGGGTTGCCAGTGCGTCCATGGAGATCTCGATGCCAGGCGCGAGCGCGCCGCCGAGGAACTCGCCCTTCGCGGAGACGACGTCGATGTTCGTCGAGGTCCCGAAGTCGACGACGACGCACGCGGTGCCGTAGAGCTGGTGTGCGGCGAGGGTGTTCATCACCCGGTCGGCACCGACCTCACGGGGGTTGTCGACCAGCAGCGGGACACCCGTGCGCGTGCCCGGCCCGACCACGACACTCGGCCCGCCGCGCCGGTCGATCAGCAGCCGCATCTCCCGCAGCAGGCTGGGCACGGTGGACAGCGCCGCGATCCCGGTGACCTGGGGGGCGTAGCGGCCCAGCAGCCCCTCGACGGCGACCTCCAGCTCGTCGGCGGTCATCCGCGGGTCGGTGCGCATCCGCCAGTCGCGCACGAGCGGCGGCCGGACGTCCTCCGGTCCGGTGTACGCGTAGAGCCCCAGCGCGATCTGGGTGTTACCGGCGTCGACGCAGAGCAGCACGGCGCTCAGGCGACCCCGGACAGCAGTCCGGAGCCCTCCGGCGCGTATGCCGGGTCGGTGCCGAGCTCGACGATCCGGTTGGCCCCGTCCACGAAGACCACCCGGGGCGCGAAGGACCGCACCTCGGCCTCGTCCATCTGCGCGTAGGAGATGAGGATGACCAGGTCACCGGGATGCACGAGGTGCGCGGCCGCACCGTTGATGCCGATGACGCCGCTGCCCCGCTCGCCGGGGATCACGTAGGTCTCCAGGCGGGCACCGTTGGTGATGTCGACGATCGCCACCTGCTCACCCTCGAGCAGGTCGGCGGCCTCCAGCAGGTCGCGGTCCACCGTGACCGAGCCGACATAGTGCAGCTCGGCCTGCGTCACCGTCGCACGGTGGATCTTGGACTTCATCATGGTGCGTAACACGAACTCCCCCTACAGCTGGATCGAGGTGTTGTCGATGAGACGGGTGCGGCCCAGCCGGGCCGCGACGAGCAGTCGCGCACGGCCACCCTCCTGCGGGGCCGGCCCGAGATCGGGATCGCGGAGCTCCAGGTACTCGACCCGCAGCGCGGGCTCCTCTGCGAGAACCGCGCCGGCGGCATCGAGCACCGCCCGCGGGCCGCGCGCGGACACCCCGGCGCCCGCGACGAGCGCGCGGTTCAGGGTGGCGGCGCGGCTGCGCTCGTCGGCGGAGAGGTAGGAGTTTCGGCTCGACAAGGCCAGCCCGTCGGGCTCACGGACCGTCGGCACGCCCACGACGTGCACCGGGAAGTCCAGATCGCGGGCCATCCTCTTGATCAGGATGAGCTGCTGATAGTCCTTCTCTCCGAAGAACGCGATATCAGGCGCGACGACGTGGAACAGCTTCGCCACGACCGTGAGCACACCCGCGAAATGCCCCGGCCGGATCGCACCCTCAAGCTGCTCACCGAGGCGACCGGGCAGGACCGTGGTCTCGGCGCCCTCCGGATACATGTCGGTGACGCCGGGGGTGAACACCAGCTCCACGCCCTCCTCGCGACAAGCGCTCAGATCGGCGTCCAGCGGGCGCGGGTAGCGGTCGATGTCTTCGCCCGCCCCGAACTGCAGCGGGTTCACGAAGATCGACACTGCGGTGACGGTCGCGCCCGGGGCGCGCCGGGCGTGCCGGATCAGCTCACGGTGCCCCTCGTGCAGCGCCCCCATCGTCGGCACGAGCGCCACCTTGCGGCCCGCGGCGCGCAGGGCGCGCGTCACCGGCGCGATGTCGGCGGGCAAGCGGTGGACGGTGAGCCGCCCCGCGCCGTAGCCGCGGTGGGTTCGGGCCGTCGTCACGGTTTCTCCTCGAGCGTCGCCAGCACGTTCTCGGCCGCGTTCTCGCTCAGCAGGCCGGCGGCCGAGGCCCGGCGCGCCGTGCGGGCGGCGAGCACCCGGTAGGTCTCGGCAAGATCGGGATCGACGGCACCGAGCTCGCGCAGGTGCAGGCGCACCGTGTCGACGTCACCGCGGGCGACCGGGCCGGTCAGGGCCCGGTCGCCGTGGCGCAGCGCGTTGTCCAATGCCGCGGACAGCAGGGGCGCGACAAGCCGCTCGGCCGGCCGGATCCCGGCGCGTTCCAGGGTCTCGACGCAGTCCCGGACGAGTGTGACCAGGTGATTCGCGCCGTGCGCCAGCGCCGCGTGGTACAGCGGACGGACGTCCTCGGCGATGCGCACCGGTTCCGCGCCCATCTCGACGACGAGCGACTCCCCGACGCTCCATGCGACGTCCTCGCCGGTCTGCGCAGTGACACCGACGCTGCACCCGGCGAGCCGCACGACGTCCTCGGTGCGCCCGGTGAAGGTCATGACCGGATGCAGGGCCAGCGGCAGTACACCGACCTCGGTGGCGGGCCCGAGAACGGCCACGCCGTGGGCACCGGAGGTGTGCACCACGATCTGTCCCGCACGGAAGCTACCGGCCGTGGCGAGGCCCCGGACCAGGCCGGGCAGCACATCGTCGGGGACAGCGAGGAGCACCAGGGCGGCGGCGGCCACCACCTGGTCAGGCGGCAGCAGCGGGACGTCGGGCAGGAGGATGGCGGCGCGGTCGACCGATGCCCGGGAGACCCCGGACGTGGCGACGACATGGTGACCGGCCGCGGCCCAGGCCGCACCCACGACGGATCCGACGCGACCGGCGGAGACGACCCCGACCGCGAGCCGCGCAGGCCTGCCTGAACCCATGGAACTTCTCCTCGCTCGTTCCAGTCCCGCAGTGCGGGTACCGGACGATGCGTCGTCCTCGTCGGCGACGATCACACAGTAGACGCGACCCCCGGACCGATCGACGGCCGGTGACGGGCTTCACCACCGCGTCAACGGGGGGGCGGGGGACTCGGCCAGCTCTGCGGCGGCTGCCCGGGCGGGAGCGGGGGCGCGATGCGGGACGGACCGGGGGGCGGGCCGGACGGCGGCGTCCACGGCACCTGGCCGGACGCGGGCCCGCGGTGACGCAACGCCACCGTCAACGCCTCGGGATGGCCCACCGCCGCCATGCGGGCGCGGAACAGCTCGCTCAACGCCTCCTGGTGCCAGAAAGGCCCCGCCGGACCGACCGAACCACGGGCCATCCGGGCACGGAGGAACGCCAACTCGGTGACGGCCGCCTGGTATTCGGTGACGGCCTTGGCAACCGCGCGGCCCGACCGGCGCCGGACGGCGGCCTGCCACCCGCGGCGCCCGGCCAGGCTCGACAGCAGGGTGATCTCGCTCGGCGCGATCCACCCGGCCGCCGCGAAACCGGGTAGCTGGTCTGTGACGGTGCGCTGCTCCCGACGTCGCTGCCAGAAGACCACGGCGATCAGCGCAACGAACAGCGGGACCATCACGAACAGGTACACCGGGACGAACGCCCCGACGCCGAGCGACGCGGACAGGTTCCATACCGCGTGCAACCCGACGGCGATGACATAGCCGGCGACCACTGTCGCCGCGCCCACAACGGGGCTGCGGTGGCGCGCTGCGATACCCGCCCCGATACCCGTCATCACGGTGAACAGCGGATGCGCGAACGGGGACAGCACACCGCGCAGCAACAGCACCGTGGCCACCCCACCGCCCACCCCGCCGTCGGAGCCCTCGGCGAACGCGCGGCCGAGGTAGAGGATGTTCTCGGTGAAGGCGAACCCGGCGGCCACCAGCCCGGCGTAGACGATGCCGTCCACGACGCCATCGAACTCGCGGCGCCGGAAGATCAGCAGACCGACCAGGAAAGCACCCTTGACGGCCTCCTCGACGACCGGCGCGATCACGACGCTACCGACCACATCACCGGCGCCACCCAGCAGTTGGTCGGCGATCAGCGACGCGCCGGAGTTGATCAGCAGCGCGGACAGGGCCGCGAAACACGCACCCCAGAAGAAGGCGAGCAACAACAGGCGCGGCGGTTCCGGCTCCCACCTGTCCACCCACAGGAACGCCGCGACCACAGGACCGACCGGCAGCAGTGCACACAGTGCCCCGACCACCACACCGGCCGCTCCGATGGTGGTGCTCACCAGGCCCAGGAAGATCAACCCGCAGATACCGAGCGCCACCAGAGCGATGACCGGCCCGAGCACACCCCGACGCTGCCGTTGTTGGGTGGGCAGCAGGACCGTCCTGCTCGTCGCCTGCGTCATGGCGCCGGAGCTTACGGGTGATCACCGGCGGACGCCTGCCCGATCAGACCGAGGCGCCGGGATCCGGGTCGTCGGGGGTCTTCAAGCAGTGCTCCAGCCACAGGGCTGCGGCCACCAGGCCGAGCGCGCACACCAGGCCGACGAGACCGGACGCCGTGTCCGACGCCGCCGCCGACACGTCAGCGCTGCGTGGCACCACGTGGACGAGCAGGCCGGCCCAGGCGCCCGCCACGATGGCCCCGGCCGGGGACGATGCCTTTGCCACCAACACGGCGCGCGCCGCCACCAGCGGCTGCACGGGACGGGTACCGGTCCTCCGCCGGATCCGAGCCCGCAACGCGTTGCCCGTGAGCGCCTCGGCCAGCCCGAGCACACCCAGCGTGGCGCCCGCGAACAGCGGGAACCCCGGAAGCGAGCCGTAGGTGAGGCGGACGAGCAGGTTCGCGAGCACCGCCGCGACGAGTCCCATGATGAGCAGGTCCCGTGGCCGGGTGGAGGTCACGGGAGAAGCACCAACTCATCGCGGCGCCGCATCCCGGCGGCGGCTGCGGAACCCAACGCGGCCAACAGGTCGGCCACCCGCCCATGACCCGGGAGCACCGCGCCGGGCTCGACGTCGAGCCACGGCCGAAGCACCGTGGCCCGGCCCGGGGTGCCCGGGTGCGGGAGGAGCAGATCAGGATCGTCGCTGCTGACACCGTCCACCGTCACCACGTCGACGTCGAGGGTGCGCGGGCCC
Source organism: Pseudonocardia sp. (assembly GCA_046595345.1). GTDB lineage: Bacteria > Actinomycetota > Actinomycetes > Mycobacteriales > Pseudonocardiaceae > Pseudonocardia. Next base: position 3,918 of record JBKJPD010000183.1, on the reverse strand, counting down.
CAGCGCAGCTCCCGGGTGCGGTGGGCCGCGGCCTCCAGCGCCTGGCCGCGCCGCAGCCAGCCCCACGCGTCGATGTCAACGCCGTCGACGACGACGACGGCGTTGAGGAAGTCGCCCTGTTCCACCCCTCCCCAGGGGGCCGTCTCGTACACCGGGGACGCTGCGACGAGCACGTCGGCGAGGCCGGCGACGGCGCCACGGAGGTGGGCGAACCGGTCGCCGAGGTTCGATCCGAGGGAGAGCACCGCGCGTGTCATCGCCGCAGACCGCCCACTCGGCCGCCGTCGCCTACCGGCTCGCGCGCCGATTCGTACCGGCTCGCGGGAGTCATGCCGGGACCGTCCGGCCGCGCCCGCCTCCGAGCCGGGACCTGCGCGCGACCACCGCCACATCGACGAACTCCAGCGGGATCGGGGCCTGCGGCTTGTGCAGCACCACCTCGACGGCCTGCACGCGGACGTCGGTCATGACGTCCTCGGCGACCTGCCCGGCGACGGTCTCGATCAGGTCGCGCGCCTCACCCCCGACGATCGCCGCGACCCGCTGCGCGAGCTCGCCGTAGTGCATCGTGTCGGCCAGGTCATCGGAGCGCGCGGCGGGCGCCAGGTCCATCCACACCGTCACGTCGACGACGAAGTCCTGACCGTCACGACGCTCGTGCTCGAACACGCCGTGGTTGCCGCGCACCTTCAGCCCGCGCAGCTCGATCCGGTCCGTCACGATGTGGGCGCCCGGGACACGCCGAGATGCCACGCCGCGGCCACCGCCACCGCGTCCATCGACGACACCACGTCGTGCACCCGGACCCCCCATGCACCCGCCTGGGCCGACATCGCGGTGATCACGGCGGTGGCCGTGTCGCGCTCGCCCGGACATCGCGGCGAGCTGTCCTCGTCGGCCAGCAACTGCCCGAGGAAACGCTTGCGCGACGCCCCCACCAGCACCGGGAAACCCAGCGCCAGCAGCACGTCGAGCCTGCGCAGCAGCGACCAGTTGTGGGCGGCGGTCTTGGCGAAACCCAGGCCGGGATCGAGCACGATCCGGGACGGGTCGACCCCCGCGAGCACCGCGGCATCCACCCGGGCCACCAGCTCGGCCCGCACCTCGCCGATGACGTCGTCGTAGCCTGCGAGGCCGCCCATCCGGTCGCTGTGCCCGCGCCAGTGCATGAGGATCCACGGCACCCGGGCCGCCGCGACCGTCGCGGCCATCACCGGGTCGGCCAACCCGCCGGACACATCGTTGACGACATCTGCACCTGCCTCGATCGCAGCATCGGCGACCGCGGCGCGCGTGGTGTCGACGCTGACCCGGACGCCATGGGCCACCAGGTCTCGGATCACCGGCAGCACGCGGGCCTTCTCGACCTCGGCGTCCACCCGCCCGGCGCCGGGGCGGGTGGACTCCCCGCCGACGTCCACGAGATCGGCGCCCGCCGCGTGCATCGCGATGCCGTGCGCCACCGCCTGGTCGAGGTCGAGGTAGCGGCCGCCGTCGGAGAACGAGGCGGGGGTGACGTTGAGCACGCCCATCACCACGCACCGCCCTGGTCGGGGCAGGGCCGACATGCCGGTCACCCGCTCCGGATGAGCGACAGCGCCTCGGCGCGCGAGGACGGCGAGGTCTGGAACATCCCCCGTACCGCCGAGGTGATCGTGCGCGCCCCGGGCTTGCGGATACCTCGCATGCCCATGCACAGGTGCTCGGCCTCGATCACGACGATGACGCCGCGGGGGTCGAGCTTGCCCGCCATCGCGTCGGCGATCTGTGCGGTGAGCCGCTCCTGAACCTGCGGTCTCCGCGCGTAGAGGTCGACGAGCCGCGCGAGCTTCGACAACCCCGTGACCCGCCCCGTCGGGGACGGGATGTAACCGACGTGCGCCATGCCGTGGAACGGCAGCAGGTGATGCTCACACGTGCTGAACACCGGAATGTCCTTCACCAGGATGAGCTCCTGGTGATGCTCGTCGAAGGTCGTCTCCAGCAGCGCGTCGGGTTCCGCATGGAGCCCGGCGAAGATCTCCTCGTATGCGCGTGCCACCCGGGCCGGAGTATTGCGCAGACCCTCGCGGTCCGGGTTCTCCCCGATCGCGATCAGCAACTCCCGCACCGCGGCCTCGGCCCGGGGAAGGTCCACGGAGCTCACAACAGGGTCCGTGAACGCCGCTGCGGCGTTCAGCGGGACCCGTCCCCGGTCGGACCTGCACCGTTCGCATGCGGTGCCTCCGGCTCCGCACCGTTCCCCTCCGCCGCAGGCGGTGCCCAGCCCGGCGCGGGCTGCTGCCACTGCTGCTGCGGCTGACGCTGGGGATCCTGCCGCTCGGGCTCCTGCCATTGGCCTGCCGGCGGCCAGGGCTGGCCGGACGGGGTGGTGGCCGGACGCCAGTCCGGCGGAGCGCCGTAGTTGTGCGGCACCGAGTTCGGCTGCCCCGGCGCGGCGGCCTGCGGAGCCCGGTTCTGCGCACCTCCGTTGGGCGCCCAGCTCTGCTGCGGGCCGTTCGGATAGGTCGGGTACGCCGGTGCACCCGCAGGGTGGCCGGCGTCCCGCCCGAAGACGCCGTTGCCGCCGGGGTAGGAGCCCACGGGGGTGGACTCGCGGGCAGGATCGAGCCGCGGAGGCCACGGCTCGCCGCGCTCGTGGGCGCGCTCGGCCGGGGTCAGGATCGGCGGCTTGTCCGACGGGGTACGCCCGCCGAAATCGTTGAAGGCGGTGATCCGCGGCCGCTTCTCCACCTTGTCGAAGATGCGTTCGAGGTCCTTGCGGGTGAGCGTTTCCCGCTCCAGCAACTCGAACACCAACACGTCGAGGACGTCGCGGTAGCTGTTGAGGATCTCCCACGCCTCGGTGTGGGCGGCCTCGATCAACGCGCGGACCTCCTCGTCGATCTCGTGGGCGACCTCGAGGGAGTAGTCGGCCTGGTTGCCCATCGAGCGGCCGAGGAACGGATCGCCCTGGTCGCGGCCGTAGCGGACGGCCCCGAGGCGGGCACTCATGCCGTACTCGGTGACCATCGCCTTGGCGATCTTGGTGGCCTGGTCGATGTCGGACGATGCGCCGGTGGTCGGCTCGTGGAAGACCAGCTCCTCCGCGGAGCGCCCGCCCATCGCGAACACCAGACGCGCGATCATCTCCGAGCGCGTCATAAGGCCCTTGTCGTCCTCGGGGACGACGAGCGCGTGCCCACCGGTGTTACCGCGGGGCAGGATCGTCAGCTTGTAGACCGGCTCCAGATCGGGCATGGCCCACGCAGCGAGCGCGTGCCCGCCCTCGTGGTAGGCCGTGATCTTCCGCTCCCGCTCAGAGATGATCTTGCCCTTGCGGCGGGGCCCTCCGACGACACGGTCGACAGCTTCCTCGAGCGCGGCGGCCGTGATCAGGGTGCCGTTCTCGCGGGCCGTGAGCAGCGCGCCCTCGTTGATCACGTTGGCCAGGTCGGCACCGGACATTCCGACCGTGCGCTTCGCCAGCCCGTTGAGGTCGACGTCGGGGCCCATCGGCTTGCCGTTGGAATGCACCCGCAGGATCGCGCGGCGGCCGGCGAGGTCCGGGGCACCGACCGGGATCTGGCGGTCGAAACGGCCAGGACGCAGCAGCGCAGGATCCAGGATGTCGGGACGGTTGGTGGCGGCGATGAGGATGACGCCGCCACGGGCGTCGAAGCCGTCCATCTCGACGAGCAACTGGTTGAGCGTCTGCTCACGCTCGTCGTGCCCACCTCCGAGGCCGGCGCCGCGCTGGCGGCCGACCGCGTCGATCTCGTCGACGAAGATGATGCAGGGGGTGTTCTGCTTCGCCTGCTCGAACAGGTCAAGCGCAACAGCCCGTGCATCGTCTTCGTCGACGAGATCGACGCGGTCGGCCGCCAGCGTGGCGCCGGTCTTGGCGGTTCGCATGACGAACGCGAGCAGACCCTCAAC
>JBKJPD010000270.1:0-2725 GCA_046595345.1 Pseudonocardia sp. | reverse complement strand
TCGCGCAGGAGGAGCTCGTCGGGCAGATGCACGACCTGCAGAGGTTCGGCGGCACCTCGGACGACGGTTCGCTTGCGAGCCCACGCAACACCGAGACCGCACAACGCGAGCTGGAGACCCGCGCCGCCGGGATCAAGGCGATCGGCACCTGGCACGCCACCGCCACCATCCAGACCTGTCGCGAGGCCTGCGGCGGTGCCGGCTACCTGTCGGAGAACCAGCTGCCGCAGCTCAAGGCCGACACCGATGTGTTCACCACATTCGAGGGTGACAACACGGTGCTGCTGCAGCTCGTCGCGAAGACGCTGCTGTCGGACTACGGGCGCCGCGTCGGCCGGCTCGACGCCTTGGGCAAGGCCCGGTTCGCCGCCGATCTGGTGGTCGATGAGTTGGTCGAGCGGACCGGCGCGCGGCCCATCCTGGTTCGCGGCGACGTCCGTGACCGCGGCTACCAGCGCCGGCTGCTGGTCGCGCGCGAGGACCACCTGCTCGCCACCCTTGCCCGGCGGATGCGCGCCGCGCTCTCCCCCGGCGCCGACCAGTTCGGGATCTTCAACGCCGCCCAGGATCACCTGCTGGAGGCAGCGCGGGCACACGTCGACCGCATCGTGTTCGACTCGTTCGCCCTGGCCCTCGACCGCACCGCCGACCCGGCCGTCCACTCGTTGCTCGCCAGGGTGCTCAGCCTGCATGCGCTGTCGGTGATCGAGGGCGACCGCGCGTGGTTCCTCGAGCACGGGTACCTGACGGCGGCGCGGACCAGGGCCGTCGCCCAAGCCGTCAACTCGCTGTGCGGGGAGCTTCGCCCGCATGCCCGGACGCTGGTGGACGGTTTCGGCATCCCCGAACCATGGCTCGCCTGCCCGCTGCTGGACGGCGAGCTGGACACCGCCTCCTCGGCCGTCGTCGAGCCCGCCGACCTCACCGCGGTGGGCTGAGCCGGTCGAAGGTCATCGGTTCGGGGCGTTACCGCCCCGAACCGACCGGGTTTCGCTCCGAGACGGTGATCAAGATGGTGGGACGGGTCATCAGCAGCGTCAACCAGCCGGTGTTGACCGCCAGCCACCCCCGCTGCCACCACCCGTTGTCGACCCCCCCGATCTGCAGGGCCAGCACCACCGACAGCACCGCGACACCGACCGTGAGTGCGGCGACCACCGGCCGGGAACGGGCGAGTCGTACGGCCACCACGACCATCGCGATGACCAATGACCCCTCGTACACGGTGACGGCCCACACATGCACGAGGTCGGCGAGATCGGCCGGGGCGTCGTTGGCACCGAAACCGCACCCGGCCGCGCCGAGCGGGCACCCGGTGCGGAACGCGGCCACGGCCAGCCCCGCGATCCCGGCGAGCACCAGCGGCACTCCGACAATGCCCCGCATCGCGGCCGCGGCCGCCAGGTGCGTGAGCCCGAGCACGGCGAGCGTCACGATCCCCAGCGCCGCGACCTCGGACCCGCGCCCGCCGAGGCTGGAGATGTAGTCAACGCGGGCCGAGTAGCCCGGGGCCAGCGCGCCGCTCACGAGCGTCCCGATCCAGAACAGCGCAACCCCACCCATCGCCGCTCCACCCCAGCGCGCGCGAACTCGCCGATCGGGCGCGGCGAGTTCGCCGGTCTGATTCATCGCCCGGCCAGGTTCGCGTGCGCCGCCCGCAGGTCGCGCTTGAGGATCTTGCCGCTGGGGTTCTTGGGCAGGGCGTCGGCGAACACGACGTACTTGGGACGCTTGTACGAGGCGAGGTGCTCACGGGCGTGTGCGTGCACGTCGTCCTCGCTCACCATCACGCCCTCCTTCGCCACGACCACCGCCGTGACCGCCTCGATCCAGTGCGGGTGGCTGATCCCGAACACGGCCACCTCGGCGACCCCGTCGAGCTGGTAGATCGACTCCTCGACCTCCCGGGAGGCCACGTTCTCCCCGCCGGTCTTGATCATATCCTTCTTGCGGTCGACCACCGTCAGGAAGCCGTCCTCCGACATCACACCCAGGTCGCCGGAGTGGAACCAGCCACCGCGGAACGCCTCGGCCGTCTTCTCCTCGTCGGCGTAGTAGCCCAGCGCGGCGTGCGGGCTGCGGTGCACGATCTCGCCGACCTCCCCGGGCGCGACGGGTTCGTCGTCGTCGTCCACCAGTCGGGTCTCGACGTTGATCGACGGACGCCCGGCGCTGCCCGCGTGGGAGATCTGCTCGTGCGGGCGCAGGATCGTGGCGAGCGGCGCCATCTCGGTCTGGCCGTAGAAGTTCCAGAACGCCACCTCGGGCAGCCGCCGCTGCAGTTCGCGCAGCACCTCCACCGGCATCGCCGAAGCCCCGTAGTACCCCTTGCTCAGCGAGGAGAGGTCACGGGTGTCGAAGTCGGGGTGGCGCAGCAGCGCGATCCACACCGTGGGCGGGCAGAACAGCTTGGTCACCCGCTCCCGCTCGACCGTGGCCAGCAGCGTCGCCGGGTCCGGCCCGGGCAGGATCACGCTGGTCGCGCCGAGGTACACGTCGACGGAGAGGAAGCAGTCGAGCTGCGCGCAGTGGTAGAGCGGCAGCGCGTGCACCTCGATGTCGTCGGTGGTCATCCCGCCGTCGATCACGCAGCTCACGTACTGCGCGATGAGCGAACGGCTCGACAGCATCACGCCCTTGGGCCGCGACTCGGTGCCGGAGGTGTACATGAGGCGCAGTGGATCGTCGTCGCCAACGGCCACCTCGGGATCGTGGGTGGGCCCGG